>JBFWPD010000541.1:0-2995 GCA_050250175.1 Vicinamibacterales bacterium | reverse complement strand
CGCCGCGTGGCACAACGGCAATCCTGCCGGGCGAGCAGTCGTGCTGCTGCATGGCTTCTCGCTCGACCACACCGTTTGGGACCGCGTGCGATCGGATCCTGGACTGTCGGCACGTTGCCATCTCGTCGCACCCGATCTGCGAGGTCATGGCCGTTCCGGGCGTCCTGCCGACATTCACGGCTACACGAACGGAAAGCTGTGGGCCGATGATCTCAAGACCATCGTCGATTCGCTCGCGCTGGATCGGCCGATCGTCGTGGGTTGGTCGTACAGCGGGCGTGCCGTCAACGACTATCTGCGACACCACGGATCGATCAACGTCGCGGGGGTCGTCTTCGTCGCGGCTGCCACGCTCGCCGACCACAGCGCGATCGGTCCAGCCCATCGGTGTCTCGCGGAACTTTGCTCACCGGAGCCGGAGATCGAGCAGGCTGCATCGAGCACCTTCCTGCGCGAGGTGCTGCAACAGGTGCCTGGCTCCGAGAGCTACGAGAAGTTCGCCGCTGCGCTCGCTCGTACGACGCCCCAGCAGAGGACGTGGCTGCGGAGCCGGGCGCTGGATTACGACGGGATGCTGGCGGAGCTCGACCTGCCGGTACTCGTCTGCCACGGGGCCGAGGACAGTGTCGTCCTCCCGGTATTGGCACAGAAGCTTGGCGCGGTCATGAGGCAGGCCCGGATCTCGATCTACCCCACGTGCGGACATGCGCCGTTCATTGAAGACCCCAGACGATTCTGCGAGGAACTCCTGCAATTCGTCGTTCAGACCGACGCCGAGCGATGCGCGGCGTCTATCACCTCTTAGCGAAAGAAGGAAAACATGAAGATTCTCGTCATCGGCGGCACGGGCACCATCGGATCCCGGGTCGTGAACGGCTTGCTGAGCAAGGGTGTGAACGTCAACGTCATGACGCGCGATCCGGCCAAGGCCACCGCGCTGCCCAAGGGCGCGACGGCAGTGTTCGGCAACCTCTCGGATCCGCATGCGACGCGTGACTCGTTCAAGGGCATCGACCGCGTCTTCATGCTGAACGCCGCCAGCACGGCCGAGGCCTATGAGGGAATCATGGGCGTGCTGCTGGCCAAGGACGCGGACGTGGGGCGCTTCGTGTACATGAGCACGCACCGCGCCGATCTCACTGAGTTCCTGCCCATCGGGGGCGGCACGAAGCTGCCGGTCGAGAAGGCGGTGGCCATCTCCGGCATGCCGTTCACGATCCTGCGGCCTAACAATTTCTTCCAGAACGACTACTGGTACAAAGATTCGATGCTCAATGACGGCATCTATCCGCAGCCGATCGGATTCAAGGGCATGTCGCGTGTCGATGCGCGCGACATCGCGGACGTGGCCGTGACGACCCTCCTGAACGAGGGCCACGCCGGGCAGACCTACAACATCACCGGCCCCCGTGTCGAAACCGGGCCCAGCAGCGCAGCGGCCTGGTCGACCGCCCTGAACAGGACGATCGAGTACGCCGGCAACGACATGGAGCTGTTCGAGCGCATGCACGGCTTCATGGGCTCCGCGCTGGTGAACGTGTACCGGCGCTTCTATGAGTTCTACCAGGAGCATGGCCTGTTCGCGACGGAGGAGGACATTGCCGGAACCACGAGGCTACTGGGTCACTCGCCGCGGTCCCTCGAATCGTTCGCCATCGAGACGGCGAAAGAGTGGGCTGCCAAGTGACATCGGGACAGGAGGCGCGGGGGTCATCCGGCCAGGACGCAGGGGAGACGCGATGAAGGACATACAGGGCGCGATGGCTCTGATCGGACGGGTACTCGTTGCGCACGTGTTCGTCGTGGCGTCGGTCATGAAGCTCATGAGCTTCGCGGCAACGGCCGGGTTCATGACCAGTCTCGGCGTGCCGTACGCACAGGTGCTCCTCGGTCTGAGCCTACCGATCGAGTTGATCGGCGGCCTGATGATCGTCGTGGGGTGGCAGGTGCGGTGGGCAGCCCTGGCGCTGGCCGTGTGGCTGGTGATCGTGACACCAATCTTTCATGCCTTCTGGGGGTTGGACCCGATCCAGACCCAGAACGAGATGAATCACTTCATGAAGAACGTGTCGCTTCTCGGGGCCTTGCTGTTCATCGCGGCAATGGGGCCGGGCAGCCTCAGCGTCGACGCGTGCCGGACCCGCAGGAGCGGGCCGAGCGAGACGCGATAGCGCCACCTTGGCGGCTCAATCAACTTGATCGACGACAGGCGGATCGAATGACGAAGGTACAGATAGTCTTCTACAGCATGTACGGCCATGTCCGGCTGCTTGCCGAGGCGGTGGCGGAGGGCGCGCGGCGTGTTCCGGGTGCCGAGGTCGGACTCTTCCAGGTGCCGGAGCTCGTTCCGGACGAGGTGCTGCAGAAGAGCGGCGCGCAGCAGGCGCGATCCGCCTTCTCGCACGTTCCCGTGGCCGTCCCGGAGCAGCTGGCGGATGCCGACGTGATCGTCTTCGGAACGCCGACGCGCTTCGGGAACATGTGCGCGCAGATGCGCAATTTCCTGGACCAGACCGGAGGTCTGTGGGCCAAGGGTGCGCTGATCGGTAAGGTCGGCAGCGTGTTCACCAGCGCGGCAAGCCAGCACGGCGGCCACGAGACGACCATTACCTCCTTCCACACCACGTTGCTTCACCACGGCATGGTGATCGTCGGGACGCCGTACTCGTGTGCGGCGCTCGGCAATGTCGACGAGATCACTGGTGGAACGCCGTACGGCGCCAGCACAGTGGCGAAGCTCGACGGCAGCCGGTTGCCCTCGGAGAACGAGCTGACGATCGCGCGCTTCCAGGGCGAGCACGTCACGAAGATCGGCCAGCGGCTAGCAAGTCGTTGAGCCGTGCCTCCCCATCGCATGAACAAGCCAGCCGAGCCGCCTTCCTCGAGCAACCGGTGCGTCCGCGTGTGGCTGAGAGGCGCCACTGTCGTACCGGGCCTGACCTGAACCCTATCCCTAGTCATCGGAGATGATCGACGTGAAGTATCTGGAGAACGC
>JBFWPD010000540.1:0-3000 GCA_050250175.1 Vicinamibacterales bacterium | reverse complement strand
GCCACCCCTCATATAAGGGTGAGTACAGGTTCTTTACTACAACACCAGTCAGGCCTGCATGGCCTGGTCGAGAAGCCACCGCGAGGTGGTGGGGAATGGATCTATCCGGCTGCGCTTCTCCCGGAAGAGCGAGCCATCGCCGCGACCTTGCTGGCCCCTTATCCCGAGCTTGCGCAGGTCCTGCTCGACGAACTGGCGGGTCGACTCGACAGGCAGTCGGTGCGCGTGAGTCCGATCGGCTACCTGCGGGGCATGCTTCAGAAGCTGCAGGCGGGCGCTTTCTTGCCGGAACTGGCGCCACGCGTCGTCTCGGCCCGGGAACGCGTCGCGCGCGAGGCGGCAGAACGGGAGGAGCGGCGAAGTGCTGCTTCCCGTGAGGCACTCCACCGGCAGGATCCGGCGCATCGGCTCGCCGTCGACGCTCATCGCGCGACCCTGAAGAAACTCCTGGCATCGCGTCGTTCAGCCGCCAATACCGACGCTGACCTCACTCACCCTGATCCGTCGACCGGGACTGTTAGCACTGCTAACAACGACCCACTGACGCCAACGTCCCACCCCGTCCTGAACCCAGGAGATCTGAATGGAAGACAGCAACGATCGTGAATCCCTTCCCGGGCATGAACACGCCGGCCGTCACGCAAGCCCGCAGGCCGCCACGTACTCGCATCGACTGGACAGTCCGGCGCCTGACGCTTCCGCCCCCACCGGCGGGGCTGGCGACGCCATGCTGCTGCACACCCGCGAGGCTTACCGCATGTTCACCGGGCGACGCGCCCGGTCGGACAGCAGCGAGCCGGCGGTCGTGGGGGGGCAGCGCTTCGCAACGCTCACCAAGGTGCTGTGGAATCTCTCCGCCCAGGACAACCCGTACGCCGACTGGATGCTGATCCGGCTCGAAGCGGCCATGCAAGGGGTTCGCAACGACATCCATGCCGAGACCGTCAGGGCAGAGGCAATCGTCGCGGAACTCCAACGCAAGGGGCTCACGATCACGATCCTGGGTGCGCGGTCGCCGACGAGCGTTCCACTCGCATTTCGCTCGCCATACGGCTATGCGATGGCCGAACTGATTACCGAGTTCGACTACTACGTGCGGGTCGTCAAGACGCTCGTCTATCGCGATCAATGGAGCGACACCGAGGGACGCTCGGCCATACGGGGCGTAGGCCGACCGATGCGGGCGGTGTTCGTGATGCCGACCCCGTGGGTCCGGGCGCTGCTCGACGGTGAACTCCTCGCACTGTCGAGACGGGATTTCGCATTCGAGGCCTCGCCGGACGCCACCGCACGCGTCGATCTCGCCCACCGGCGACTCGGCCAGTTGCCCGACGACGTGCTGACCGGGGCGCAGCGTCCTCGCCACACGCGTCGGCCGGCCACCGCATCGACACCGCACAGCGCGCCGGATACAGCTGTTGCGCGTCGGGACGCGAACTCGGGGCTGCTCTGAACCTTCGCTGAAGACAGAGCCCGAGCACCGACGGTGCAGCCACGTTTCCCGTGGAACCGTTCAGAAGCATCCGCATCGGGCGTTTCATCGGCCGCACGGAACCATTCCAGCGCCCGCGAGTCCTTCGCGATATCGGTGTCGCGTCTGGAGGGCCACACGGTTCACTCTGCGCCCACCACCAGAATCACCCCATAACCGGTCTCATCTCCTGAAAGCCGGCGGCCGCAAGGTCCGGAGATAGTCGTCAGTCGCTTCATCCCATCGGGGAGTCTCTCCCCGGTTGGGGCAGACCTCCCCAGTTCATTTCATCTGAAGGAGGTCATCATGTCGCAGGACAATGCTTCGAAGTATTTCGATCTCACCGTAGAAGGCGTCGGCTATCTCAATCGGGTCCGCGAAGTGCGACCTCGAGACGGCGATCCCTTTCTCGTCTGCACGATCTCCGCATTGCGGGGCGCGCAGGGCAACGTTCAGTACACGACGTTTGACTGCCGGGTGACCGGCAAGGAAGCGCGCGAACGTGTGCGGCTGCTGCAGCCGTTCGTGAACGCCGAGCGCACGGTGCTGCTGGGCTTTCGGGTTGGCGACATCTTCCCGGAGACGTTCACCTTCGAGAAAGGGGAACGTCAGGGGCAGCAGGGCCTGACGATTCGGGCGCGGCTGCTCAAGGTGAAGTTCGCCAAGGTCGACGGCCAATCCCTCTACTCGGCGGACATCGATCGCGCCCGGTCGTCAGCGTCGGTTCCGGCGTAGTTCGGTCCGTTCATTCTCAGTCCAATCCCGAGGGGAGTCATGTCCCCCTGGGGCAGGCCCTCCTTGGGAGCTACTCCGAGGAGGTGTTCATGAAGTCTGCCGTCCTGAACGTGATCACGAATCCCATGCTCGTGATCGGCTGTGTGGTGATGTCCCAGATCCTGGCGCTCGCGGGCGCGATGCTCTGACCTCTTCACCACCGACTTGTCTCTACCCATCCGGGGAACACTTCCCCGATGGGGTGGTGTTCCCACTGACTATTCGAGGAGAACACCATGTGTCAGATGCACTCCCTGTCGGACGCCGAAGTGCTGGCAACCGTGATCGGCCCGAAGACGGCCTCTCAGCTCCTGAAGCTCGCTGGTGGCAGTCTGGCAGCGCTGTTGAGCGAATCGATCGCGCCTTACGACGTCAATCCGCGTGTTCAAGCCAGGCTTCTGGCCGCGAAGGAACTCGTGCGGCGGTCATTGGTGGAGTCCCTGCAGCACCGGGACTGTCTCAGTTCGCCGGACTCGGTTCGGGAATATCTGAAGGTGGCCATCGGCATTCGCGAGTACGAAGTCTTCGTGGTCCTGTTTCTCGACGCACAGAACCGCGTGATCGCGACCGAGGAGCTGTTTCGGGGGACGTTGACCCAGACGGCTGTGTATCCGCGGGAGATCGTCAAGCGGGCGATGGCACGCAATGCCGCCGCCGTGATCTTCGCGCACAACCACCCATCCGGGCTCGCCGAGCCCAGTCGGGCGGACGAGCTGCTCACGGGGACGTTGAAGCAGGCGCTGTCGCTCGTGGAC
>JBFWPD010000539.1:0-3001 GCA_050250175.1 Vicinamibacterales bacterium | reverse complement strand
CGATCTGGCATTCAGACGCCAGAACCAGCGATTGAGCGTATCGATCGACCGGCCCGACACGATGTGCAACGCGATCTGTGGATGCGACGCGAGCGAGGCCAGCAGACGCAGCAGCTCCGCGTCCGGCACTGCCTGGTCCGGTGTGTCCGTGTACGGCACGAGGGTTCCGTCGTAGTCGATGAGCAGTGTGATCGACCCCGACGACGGCAGGGTTCCGGCAGCGAGCGCCTTGAGCGCATCGTCGGGACCGTCGGCGCCCGGCAGGTGCCGCGGCGGGCCGTCGCTGAGGCGATGCAGGATCTCGCTCGACCAGTTGCGGACGGTGAACCGGTTCACGCTGGCGCGCAACTCCCTCATGCGCCGGCTCTGTTCCTGCAGTGGCATCGCGAGCGCCTCGCCAAGCACTGTCGCGAGCTCGTCGATGTCGTACGGATTGACCGTCAATGCCTCTTCGAGCTCGACGGCCGCGCCCGCGAACTCGCTGAGCACGAGCACGCCCCGGTCATCCGTCCTCGCGGCCACGAACTCCTTGGCGACGAGATTCATGCCGTCGCGGAGCGGCGTCACGACCATCACGTCGGCTGCGCGGTAGAGAGCAAGTGTCTCTTCCGGTGAGATCGATCGATGGAGGTAGTGAATCGGGACGGAGTCGGTTGATCCGTACTCTCCGTTGATCCGTCCAATCAGTTCATCGACCTGGCGGCGGAAGGATCGGTACGCCGTGACGTCCGCGCGTGACGGAAGCGCCACCTGGATGAAACGAACGCGGTCCCGGAGATCCGGGTCCCGTTGAAGCAGCCGTTCGAAGGCGAGCAGCCGGTGCGGAATCCCCTTCGTGTAGTCCAGTCGGTCGACCCCGACCAAGAGCTGCCGCGGCGCGGCCTCCTCGCGAATGGCTGTCGCTCGTGCGACGACATTTGCGCTCCTGCTCAGCGTTTCGACGCGCTCGGTGTCGATGCCCATGGGGAACGCGCCGACGTGGACGGGGCGCCCCTTCCACCACAGGTGGTCCGCGGTCGTCTCGAGCGCGAGCATCGCACGCACCGTTGTCATGAAATGCGTCGCGTACTCCTGCGTGTGAAAGCCGATGACGTCGGCGCCCAGGAGACCTTCGACGATCGGCCGCCGCCATTGGAGCGTTCGAAAGAGGTCCGGCGCGGGGAAGGGCACGTGGAGAAAGAAGCCGATCGACGCGTTCGGCAGCTGTTGGCGCACCAGCCCGGGAACGAGCATCAGCTGGTAGTCGTGAATCCAGATCCGATCGCCGGGCCGTGAGGTCGCGATCACCAGCTCCGAGAATCGCTCGTTGGCCTCCACGTACGCAGCCCAGTCCCCGGAGCCGACCGGCACGCGCTCCGGGAAATAGTGAAAGAGGGGCCAGAGCACCCGCATCGCAAAGCCCCCGTGGAGGTGCTCGACTTCACCTGGCGTCAGCCAGACGCCCCGCATGGAACGCGTGGCCAGCAGCGACTCGACGTCGGCACTCTGTGCTTCGTTCGCCGTGCTGTCGCCCGGCCACCCGATCCAGATGGTCTCGCTGTCGGGTGACAGCTGTCCGAGGACGCTCTCGACGCCCGCCGTTGAGTCCCTCAGCTGTGGCTTGCCGCCACGCCAGCGCACCGAGACCGGGAGCCGGTTGGAGACGATCAGGACCCGTGATCGGGTATCAGTCATCGCCGCCGAACGACGTCACGATTTCGAAGCCGTCTGATTGACCTTCAGGAGGTTCAGAAGCTCGATGGG
Organism: Vicinamibacterales bacterium; assembly: GCA_050250175.1. Classification (GTDB taxonomy): domain Bacteria; phylum Acidobacteriota; class Vicinamibacteria; order Vicinamibacterales; family CAVVIG01; genus JBFWPD01. The sequence goes on along the minus strand of JBFWPD010000539.1, from coordinate 1,258 downwards.
CAAGGGGAAGATTATCGTCGAGTTCTGCTCAGTGGCGATCTCGGTGAGCGTTGACAGGTACCGCAGCGTGATCGCGACCGGCTCGGTCGCGATCACGTGCGCGGCCTGCGCAAGCTTCTCCGACGATTCGAGCTCGCCGGCGGCATGGATGATTTTTGCGCGCTTCTCGCGCTCGGCTTCCGCCTGACGGGCCATGGCGCGCTGCATGTCCGGCGGAAGGTCGACATGCTTCACTTCCACCGACGAGACCTTGATGCCCCACGCGTCGGTGTGCTGATCGAGGATCTGCTGCAGTTGATGGTTGAGGCGCTCGCGTTCCGACAGTAGGTCGTCGAGCTCGACCTGGCCGAGGACGCTGCGCAGAGTGGTCTGGGCAAGCTGCGAGGTCGCATAGTGGAAGTTCTCCACCTCGACGATCGCGCGGCGCGGATCCATCACACGGAAATAGAGGACCGCATTGACCTTCACGGAGACGTTGTCGCGCGTGATGACGTCCTGTGGCGGCACGTCGAGGACGACCGTTCGGAGGCTGACGATCACGATGCGATCGATGGGCGCGAAGACGAGCGCCACGCCGGGACCCTTGGGCGCGGACAGCAGCTTGCCAAGTCTGAAGATCACTCCGCGTTCGTACTCCGCGAGGATCTTGATGGAGCTCGCCAGGTAGAGCACCACGATCAGCAGCACGATCAACAACGGGTTGAACATCATGAGCGGCCTTTACTCCTTCCGGACGGTGAGCGTCAGTCCTTCCATGCCGACAACGCGGATGTGCGCGCCGGCGGGAACTGGTTCGTTCGACACGGCCTGCCAGATCTCTCCGTGCGTCTTCACGTGGCCCGTGGATCCCGGCTCGATGGCTGTCACGGCGACGCCGGCGAGGCCGAGCATGCCTTCCTCGCCCGTCGCCGCCGGTTGGCGCTGCGCTTTGACCCCGAGCCTCACGAGCAGCATCGAGATACCGGCGAGTGCAGCCACGACCGGAAGCACGAAGGCGAGATTCAACTGCAGTCCGGGAGTGGTCGCGTCGACGAGCATCAGGGTGCCGAACAACAGGCTCAGGAGGCCGCCCACCGTCAACAGCCCGAAGCTGGTCACGACCATCTCGAGGGCCAGCAGGCCCAGGCCGAGGACGATGAGCAGCACGCCGACGTAGTTCACAGGCAGCAGCTGCAGCGCGAAGGCGGCGAGCAGCAGCGCCAGTCCGCCCAGGATGCCCGGGAACAGGCCGCCAGGATTCCAGAGCTCGATCGTCAAC
>JBFWPD010000538.1:0-3010 GCA_050250175.1 Vicinamibacterales bacterium | reverse complement strand
TCATGGACTGCCTGGTTGCGATCTGGATTGTTCCGGATCACGGCCGTCGCTGCCCGCACAATCCGAGGCGGGCACCGATAGTTCCCTCCAAGGCTCACCACCTTAGCCTCGAACCGGGTCTGAAACTCGTTCAGGTTCTGGGGGCGGGCGTCGCGCCAGGCGTAGATCATCTGATCCGCGTCGGCCACGCCGAAGATGCGCGTTGGGCTATCGTCCACCAGCGCACCGAGCAGGTCTAACTGAACTTGACTCGTGTCCTGCAGTTCGTCCACGAAGACATGCCGAAAGGTGTCTTGGACGATTCGTCGAACAGCGGGGTGCTCTCGCAACAGTCGAAGAGCATCCAGCAGCAGGTCGTCGAAGTCGCGGAGGCCCGCTTCACGCAGTCGCTGCTGATAGGCTTCAGCCAGACGGATGAAGCTCTCGCCGCGACGGTCGATCTCGACGGAGACCGGGCGACGCCCTTTTTGTGCAGAAATCGCCCAGAGGATATTCTTTGCGCTGACGTTTCGCATGCCGAATGCGACGGCAAGCTCAGACACCAGCGCTTCGGCATCAACCGGCGGAATCACGCCCGCAGTCCGAGGCCAACCAAGCAGGTGCCCGTAAGATCGCAGCAACGCTTGAGAGAATTGATGGAAGTTGCCTGCCCAGGAACGGTGGCGAGATACGCGTCCCAGGTCAGGGCTTCTGAGGCGCGAGCGCAACTGGCGGGCGGCCTCCACGGTGAATGTGAGACAGCAGACGCGCCATGACTCCCGTTGTGACACCCGGAGTCGATAGGCCGCGACATTGGTGAGCAGGCGAGTCTTGCCCGACCCCGGACCGGCCAGCACCAGCAGATTCGCATCGGAGCCTTCAGCGACTAATCGCTGCTCGTCATCAAGATTCTGTTGGAGGATCTGCATCGCCGCCAGTCTCCATCTGCTCACGGGCAACTTGAGCCAGCCGCTCGAGGAGTCGCCGCACTTCGTCAGGTGGCGTATGTCCGCTCTCTCCAAAAAGCTCAGCGACTCTCTGGGCGACTCCTGGTTTGCTGATGTTGTTCTGACGGACAAATCCGCGAATCAACTCGGACTCGTTGATCGGTACCGATCCCTTCTCGATACGAACACGCTGCTCGTATAGACTGAAGCGGCGCGCGCCGTAAAGTTCAGTGATCGCCTGCTTGAACAGCGAACCTGCGCCCGCTGCGAGAAGGCAGGCCTCGAAATCACCGGCCGACCACCAGTAGTATCCGGCCGCCTCCAGAACCGGACGGCCAGCTTGGGGATCATCGCTGTTTACGCCGGGGGGAAGTGCCCCTGCACTATCCAGGTCGCGCATGAGTTGGCGCACGGCCTGGTCGTTGTCGCACACCATCAGGTGCGGAATATTGAGCGCATCTGGGTGCAGCAGCTTTGCAAAAGCCCTGAAACTGCTTCCATCGACCGCGACCAGCGAGACACCCAACGAATCGAAGTCGAGTCCAAGCTGCTCGGCCAGGATAGGGAGTGCGAGCTCTTCGCTCTGCCCCTCCACGAAAAGCACCGCCCGGGCGAATGCGAAGCCGGAGCCCACGGCCTGCATGCGTCGACAGATACCCTTTGCATCGGAATCGGATAGATATCCGTCCGGTACCGCACACGCGACGGTTCGGTCCCCGTGGCGACGCAAGACAAGGAGATCACGAGGATCGGCCAGGTCTGTGACCGAGGTTGAGTGTGTCGTGACAATCGTCTGCACATCGAGCGCGCGGATGCCTTTGGCGAGCGAGCGAGCGGCATGCGGGAAGAGATGCACCTCCGGCTCCTCCACCGCGACCGTGAGAAGGTTGTAGCTGAGCGCCCTCAGATAGGCGTGAAAGAGCCCAAAGAGCACGACTGATTGCGTGCCAACGCTGTGCTCGACCAACGGGCGAGCCTCGGAGTCGCCTGGTATGCGGAGGCGGACCTCGATCTGCCGAAGAATTTGGCGTGCGTCGAGGGGTGTCGCGGAAAACGACAGTTCGGCGTCACTGGCTCCTCCGTAAAGCACCTCGCCGAGCAAGCTCGATACCTCGCCAGCCAACTGGTCTGCTCCGGACTCTGACCCGAGCAGCTCTCCGACCAACGTGTCGCCTGTCTCTTCGCCGAGTTTGCGCAGCCGCTCGAGCTGCTCCGCCGAGAGACTGAGGGTGCCAGTTACTCGCGCCCAAAGCCCAAACCGGTCCGATAGCTCGCGGCGCGCATCTCGCGAAGCCTGGAAGAGGAGCATAGCCAGCGCCTGACGATGCTCGACACCGAGGGGGCCGTCATCGAGACCATCACTCTTGACGAAGCGGGCGCGAGTCCGGAAGATGCCGTCAATCTCATCCGGTCCGGCTTCGACCCTGAGGAGTAACTGTTCGCGATCGCCGTCATGCACGTCGACGTGGGTTCCGAAGGCAGCATGCTGATCCGCGTCGAGCCGGTCCCCGGTGTTGGATCGTATTGTCAGGTCGACGAGTATTCTCGTCCCGGGCGGGGAGCCCCTCCTGATGTCGTCCTCCGTAAACCCATACCCCCGGCGGCCAGCGCCCAGGATGCTTTCAATGGCTTCCAGGAGGGACGTCTTTCCAACGTTGTTCGCGCCCAACACGACCGTCCGCTGGTGGAGACCAAGTGTGCAGTCATCAAAGGTGCGATAGTTCCGCAGTCGAATGGTCTTGATCATCAACATCAGAAGTCACCTTGACCCGCGAACGTCACCGCTAGCTCTGTTGTAGCCAGGGAGCGGCTAAGCTGTGCCCACTGCGGGAGCGTCACTTCGCCCAACCAGAGGACGGCTCAGGTGGGCGATCAAGACGAGTGAATCCTCCCTGGACCGCCCGCTACTCGTTGCGTCCAGCCAGCCAGCTACTGGCCGAGTTTCATCTATTATTGACGAATCAATGTAGAGGCAAGTGTGGAAGACGCCACTCGAACCTATCGGGGACCGGGCGAGGGGATGGACGGGATGCACGGCGGGTCGCCAACGCTGCCGATTGGTCATCGTGTCTCCCTGCCCGGCC
>JBFWPD010000537.1:0-3031 GCA_050250175.1 Vicinamibacterales bacterium | reverse complement strand
GCAGGTAGCCTGAGAGAGCGTGGACTTCGGCGTCGACTGCCGGCCGGCTCAGATCCTCAAGGAGATCATCGTGAGCATGTATTCCGTCGAGCGTTGCGTATGTCGGATGAGTTTCGTGGAGGTACCCCAGAAGGTCGTCCACGAAATGCGGAAGCGGTTCGGAAACTGGCATGGCACCACGGTCAGCAAGTGCGCCTCATCTGCGGCTCGACTCGCGTGGCGCGAGGAGCCCGAACTGCCAATGGTACAATAAAGCAGTCGGTTTCATGCCCGGCACGCTCTTCGTGGTCGCAACGCCGATCGGCAACCTCGAAGACATCAGCGCGCGGGCGATCCGCGTCCTGGGTCAGGTCGCATTGATTGCGGCTGAAGACACCCGCCGGACCGCCAGGCTTCTCGCCCACTACGGCATCGCGACCCCGACGACCAGCCTCCACGAACACAACGAGCGCCAGAAGAGCTCGTCTCTGCTCGTCCGCCTTACGGGAGGCGAAGACATTGCGCTCGTCTCCGATGCGGGCACGCCCACGGTCTCGGACCCTGGGGAACAGCTGATCAGGACGGCGATCGCCGCAGGCGTCCGGGTTGAGCCGATTCCGGGACCGAGCGCAGTGATGTCCGCCCTGGCTGCGTCCGGGCTCCCGTCGGACACGTTCACCTTCATGGGGTTCCCGCCAGTCAAGGGCACGGCGCGCCGCCACTGGTTCGACTCCCTGGCCGAGGCGGGACGCACCGTCGTGTTCTTCGAGGCCCCTCATCGGATTATCCGGACGCTCACGGAGCTCCAGGCTGCAGTGGGGGATCGCGAGATAGCCGTTGCCAGAGAGCTCACCAAGTCGCACGAGGAATTGGTCAGAGGACCAATATCACATGTCCTCTCGACCGGTGTGCGCGAGCAGGGGGAGCTGACAGTCGTCGTGTCGATTGGTCAAAAGACAGAAACAGGCCGGTTGCCTGCTCCCTCAGACGCCGAGATGCTGGCCGAGTTCTGTCAAACGCCAGAACACGACCGCATCAGAAGAAGGACCGTCATCGGGAGAATGGCTTTCAAGTACGGCATGTCGCCGAAGGAGGTTTATTCAGCTGTCGAAAGAGCGAAGAAGTTGGTCGAATAACATAACTCATGAGGGTCGGCAGCGCGTGGCCGGCGGGCCGCCACCTTGACCGCCCGAACATCGTTCTGTTACCTTTGGGCCGTTTTCTGGCGAAAAATCGCATCTCCCGCAGGCAGGACAGCTTGATGGCGAAGCAGCGGCCCCAGCCGAAGTCCAAAGGTCAGCCCCAGACCGGCCGTCGCCAGGAATCGAACGGACCGGAGACACCCACAGCCGCAGGCCCGACCCCCAGGGCCCAGCGCTCGACCTACATAGAGGCGGTCGCCCTCTACGAGCAAGGCCTCGAAGCAATCCAGCGTCACGACTACCAGGCGGCGACTGATCTTTTCGAGTCGGTTTTGCGCCAGTATCCCGAGGAGCGCGAGCTTCACGAACGGGTCCGCCTCTATCTCAACATCTGCAAGCGGCAGGCGGCACCCCGGGACGCCGCGCCCAACACCATCGAGGAGCGCCTGTACGCATCGACGCTGGCCATCAACACCGGTCGATACGATGAGGCGCTGTCGCATCTCAGGCTCGTGCGGGACGAAGATCCTGACAACGACCACGCGCTGTACATGATCGCCGTGGCGCACGCACAGCGCGGCGAGCCGACGCTGGCAATGGCTCACCTGGAGAGGGCAATTGCCCTGAACCCGGAGAATCGCGCCCTCGCCCGCCAGGACCCAGACCTGGAGCCTCTTGCGGACGACGAAACCTTCCGCGCGGCAGTGGAGACCCCACTCGCCTTCCGCTCTGGAAACGACGACCGGCGCCGGCCGTCCAAGCCGAGACCCGGACGCTAGCCTCAATGCCCGATCTGCATATCGTCGTCCTTGCCGCCGGCAAGGGCACGCGCATGAGATCCGCCTTGCCGAAGGTCCTGCACCGGATCGCCGGCCGCCCCATGCTCGACTACGTCCTCGATACCGCCAGCGCCCTCGAGCCGACCACGACAACTGTGGTTGTGGGGCACGAGGCAGCGGTCGTCCAAGCCACATTCGGCTCCCGGCCGGTCCTGAATTTTGCCATCCAGGAACCACAGCTGGGGACGGCCCACGCTTTGCTTTCAGCTGAACCGGCGCTTGCGGGCTGCACTGGAACGTTACTGTTGCTGTCAGGGGACGTGCCCCGCCTCTCGACGGCAACGCTCCGCGCACTCCTCGAGCGCCACTTCGCGACCAGCGCGACGGCGACGGTGGTCACCGCCATCGTTGACGAGCCCGCCGGGTACGGGCGGATCGTCCGGATCGGCGGAAAGCTCGAACGCATCGTCGAGGATCGTGACGCGACGCCGGCTGAGCGCGAAATCACAGAGATCAACGCCGGCATCTACGCGTTCTCGCTGGCGGGCCTGTTCGACTCACTCCGTCGCGTGGCATCCGGGAATGCCCAACACGAGTTCTATCTGCCGGATCTCGTGGCCATCTACCGGCGCAGGGAGGCCGTCGTCGAAACGTTCACCGCACCGGACGTCAACGAAATACGCGGCATCAACAGCCGCGCCGAACTTGCCGAGCTGAGCCGCATGACTCGTGACGCGAAGAACCAGCAGTTGATGGCGGCCGGGGTCACGCTCGAAGATCCCTCGACGACCTACGTCGATCGCGACGTCGAGATCGGGGCCGACACCGTCATCCGGCCCGGCGTCGCTCTCGAAGGGACCACACGCATCGGCTCACGCTGCACGATCCACAGCGGCGTGCGGATCACGAGCTCGACAATCCTCGACGACGTGACGGTGCTCGATCATTCGGTCATTACCGATTCGAACGTGGAAGCGGGCGCGACGATTGGACCATTCGCTCATCTCCGGAACCACGCGTCCATCGGCGAACGGGCGAAGATCGGCAACTTCGTCGAGGTCAAGCAGTCCACGATCGGCGACGGCACGAAGGCCGCCCATCTCTCCTATCTCGGCGACGCCGTCGTGGGCG
>JBFWPD010000536.1:0-3061 GCA_050250175.1 Vicinamibacterales bacterium | reverse complement strand
GGGCGGCTCGCACCTCTGCGCGCCGAACTACTGCCACCGGTCCCGTCCCGCCGCGCGTCAGCCCCAGATGATCGACAGCGGCATGGCCCACATCGGCTTCCGCTGCGTCGTCCGCCCCGAGGCACCGGTCGAGGCGTAGCGAGGCTATCGCTGCGGCCAGCGAGATTCCCTTCCGGCCGTCCCCCTTGCGGAGAGAGGGTCGGGGTGAGGGTGTCCCACTAGCCTCCCGCGAGCAGCACCCGGTGTCCGAGCGATTCAAGCTTCGTCTTCACGCGCTCGCGGTGGTCGCCCTGGATCACCAGTGCGTCATCCTCGCGGGTGCCGCCGGAGCCACACAGCTGCTTCAGCGTCGTGAGCAGCGCGTCGAGGTCGCGCTCGCTGCCGCGTAGGCCGGTGACGATCGTGACGGTCTTGCCGCCGCGGCCCTTCTTCTCGCGCTGGATGCGGATCGTGCCGTCGGCGGGCGGCTTCGATGCCGCGCGAGCGGGCACCGGCTTCTGGCGCTTCGGCGGATCGGGGGGACGGATGCGGGTGCCGCCGCTTCCGTCGGTGGAATAGACGAGGCGAGATTTCTCTTCCGGCATCTCGGTCAGAATAACGTAAGTAGACGGATCGACGGGCTATCGCTAGAACAAGCGAGAGAAAGAGGGCATCCATGCGTCTCATGTCGATCGTTGCTGTGCTGGTCGCGATCGGAGCGGTGGCGGTTGCCGCGTACGGCGACGAAGGACTCAGCCTCACCGCACAAGAGGCGCTGCTCTTGGGCATCGTCATCGCGAACGGCGCGATCGTGCTCGCGGTCGCCGGCATCGGTGGCGGCGCCGGTGGCGGCAGTACGTCCGGGACGCCGGCGGTGTACGTGGAGTGGGAGACGGCGCAGGGCTGGGAGGTCTATCCCAGCGTCCCGCTGATGCTCGCGGGTGGCGACGTCATCCGGCAGCGCGTCCGCCTGGTGAACCGCGGCACCGGCGCTTCGGGTCCGGTAGAGGCGAACCTCCAGTCCGAGTTGCCGGTCGAGATCGAATTCGAGCCGAGCGTCGCGACGGATGACGTGCTGACACGCTCGTTCCTCTCCGACGGCGTAAAGCTCCGCTGGCGTCACCCCTCGGGCGTGTTCCCGGGCGAGGTCACGATGCCGGTCACGCTGCGCCTGTCGAAGCTGCCGGGCGCGCAGGGCGTCCGAGGTGTGCGCGCCATCTCGATCGAGTGCCGCGACGATGAGACCACCGTTGTCACCCGCGCGCGCTGCGAGGTCACCGTCTAAGTCCGGTTCGCGTGCCGTCCCGCCCTGTCTCGCGTCGGGTTAGCCTGTCGCGAGGGGGTATTCATGCCAGCACCATCCGTCACCGACGTTACCGACGCCACGTTCGAGTCCGTCGTCCTCACCGCTTCGCGCGAGCGGCCGGTCGTCGTCGACTTCTGGGCGCCCTGGTGCGAGCCCTGCAAGGCACTGACCCCGCTCCTGGAGCAGGTGGCGGGCGAGCTGGGCGAGAACGTCATGCTCGTCAAGGTGAACATCGACGACAACCCCGGACTGGCTCAGGCCTTCCAGATCCAGAGCATTCCCGCCGTGAAGGCGATCGACGATGGCAAGCTGGTCGCGGAGTTCGTCGGGGCGCAGTCGGAGCCCGAGGTGCGAGCGTTCTTCGCTGGCCTCCTCCCGGCGCCCGCGGACAAGCTCGCGGAAGCGGGTGCGGTCGCCCTGCGCGTGCGCGACCTCGTCGAGGCGCGACGGCAGTTCGAGGCGGCGCTGGCGCTGGATGCGTTGCACGGCCGCGCCACCGGCGGCCTCGCCGCCGTGATGATCGAGGAAGGCGACCTGGACGGCGCAGAAGCACTGACCAGCCGTGCCCCGGGCGATCCCTACGTGAAGCGCCAGATCGCGCGTCTGCGCTTCGAGCGTGGCGCTGCGGGGACATCGGAGCCCGAGCTCGTCGCGCGCATCGAGGCCAACGCGGGCGACGTGGATGCGCGCTACCGCCTCGGCTGTCACCTCGCGCGACGCGCGGAATGGGCAGACGCGATGGAGCAGTTCCTGGAGGTCGTGATGCTCGACCGCAAGTACCAGGAAGACGCCGGCCGCCTGGCCTCGCTCGACGTCTTCGAGGTCGTCGGCAGCGACGATCCGCTCACGGTCGAGTACCGGTCGCGCCTGACGATGCTGCTGTTCTAGGCGATCGTCGTTGTCGAGCGTTCGGAAAGGATTGCGTCCGTGCTGATCGCGACGTGGAACGTGAACTCGTTGCGTGCTCGGATGCCGCGCGTGCTGGAGTTCCTGGAGCAGCACAGACCTGCCGCCGTCTGCCTCCAGGAAACGAAGCTGCACGGCGACGCCTTTCCGCACATGGACTTCGCTGCCGCCGGCTATCGCGCGGTCGAGCACAGCGCCGGTCAGTGGGCCGGCGTCGCGATCCTCGCGCGCAACGACGTCGAAGTCGGCGAAGACGTCGTGCGCGGGCTCATCGACGAGCCGCTGCCGATGGAGGCGCGGTGGATCGAGGCGAACGTCGGCGGTATCCGCCTGATCAGCGTGTACGTCATCAACGGTCGCACGCTGGACGATCCGATGTATGCGCACAAGCTCACGTTCCTCGACGCGATGGAGCGTCGCGCGCAGCAGCTTGCGGGGACGCCGTACGTCATCTGCGGGGACTTCAACATTGCACCGGCGGACGTCGACGTGTGGAACCCGGCGGCATTCGTCGGCGGCACACATGTGACGCCGGAGGAACGCGACCGGCTCACGCGCATCCTCGCGACGGGCGCGGTTGACGCCTATCGCCACATCGAGCCGGAGGCGGTGCAGCACACTTGGTGGGACTATCGCGGCGGGAATTTCCACCGCGGCCTTGGTCTGCGCATCGACCTCGCGCTGGTGAGCAACGTGCTCGCTCCGCGCCTCATCCGCTGTTCGATCGACCGCGACTTCCGCAAGGGCGCCAAGCCCTCGGATCACGCGCCGTTGCTCATCGAGTTCGCGGACTGAACATTCTGAGGCGTCACTCACGGGTCTGACACACAACCGCGATCACGCGGACCTCGATGCAACACGCTCGTCCGG
>JBFWPD010000535.1:0-3066 GCA_050250175.1 Vicinamibacterales bacterium | reverse complement strand
CCAGGAGCGCTACCCTTCAGACCCTGATGCTCCCGGTGGGCTCCACGAGGCCATTCGAACTCAGCGGCCAACCTACATGTTCCGCATTGCTCCAGAGCTGCTCGAGCAGGGGGCACGAGACGCAGAACATCGCGAGATTTTGCGTGCGCTCGCTTTGACCGGCTATATCTGCGTGCCGCTGGTCTCGTATGGCCGCGCCTTTGGCGCCATCACGTTCGTGAGCGCGGAATCGGGTCACGTGTACGACGAGAGCGACATACGGATGGCCCAGGAGCTGGCGCATCGGGCGGCACTGGCCGTCGAGAATGCCAGGGCGTACGCGCGCGCCACCGAGGCGAGCCGCGTCAAGGACGACTTCCTCGCGACCCTATCGCACGAACTCAGAACACCGTTGAACGCGGTGTTGGGCTACGTGCGCATGTTGCAGCTGCACAGCGTCCCGCCTGAGCGGACGGACTCGGCCCTGAACATCATCGAGCGTAACGCGCTCGCGCTCCAACGCATGATTGAGGACGTGCTCGATGTCTCGCGTTTCGTGGCGGGCGGCGTGCGACTCCGGCTCGAACCCGTCTCCCTGGCCGGCCTGGTGGAGGATACGTGCGCGTCATGCCTGCCGACCGCTCACGCGAAGGAGATCCGCCTCGAGCACTACTTCTGCGACGGAGTGACTACGGTCTCCGCCGATCCGCAACGCCTTCGGCAGGTGGTGTGGAACCTGCTCTCCAATGCCATCAAGTTCACCGGAAATGGCGGGACCGTACGCGTGTCGCTCCGGGTGATGGACCCGTGCGTGGAGCTGGAGGTACGTGACACCGGGCGCGGCATTGCGCCAGACTTCCTGCCGGCGGTGTTCGAGCGATTCCGACAGGAGAACGCTACGTTCTCTCGCGAATATGGCGGGCTGGGGCTAGGGCTGGCGCTCGCGAAACAGCTGACCGAGCTACACGGCGGCACCATCCGTGCCGCCAGCGATGGACTCGGAATGGGAGCGACGTTCACGGTGACTCTGCCGCTCGCCACACCGGGGGCGCAACTCGGTCGATCCGACCGTTCCGGCTCCCTGGAACGTTGAGTCCTTGAAGCCCACGCGACCGCAGCAGACGGGCTGGCTGACGAGCCGGAGCAGACATCTCCCTGGGCTATCGGACGACGAGGTGGTGAGCCACAGCGACCGCACAGCGTCGTGCCCGATTCCCACTCGCACCTGCGGGGCCACGCCCCTCGGGGTCGTGGCTGTGAATCGCGTCCTCGCGCCGGCCAAAAGGGTCGCCTCGATCGCGCACGGTGGATTGGGTTGTGCTATCGATCCGATCCACACGGCCGCCGATGGCGACACCCATCGCGTGAGTAAAGCCAGTCAGCGCGACCGGCACGAAGGCGTCTGAGGATTTGCCCTGCCGTGGCCGCTCGCCGCGGAGCGGATCACCTCCACTGCAGGCGGTCACGTCGCGGTGCAGCTGCGAGGCGCGTCTCTAGACGGCCGCCGTACTATGTACAAGTCGAGAACGCTAGAAGGGTCAGTTTTTCAATGCTCTTGTCGGCGACAGCTCGACCATCGGCGGGCCATGGACGATCGAGGGCACGCCGCTCGGCCTGCCGCCAGCGCAGCCACCGGCCGTGCGCTTCGAACGAGTCTTCCCGGTCATAACGCCCACAGGATGTCGGAGGAATCCGAGAGTCAGGTCGTTCAACCTGAGAGCCGGTGCGTGCAGAATGGCGTCGGCGCGCCAGACGTGCGACACGTCTGCATGGTCAGGTCACGCGCGTGGCAGTACGATGGAGCGCTAACGGAGCGTTCGCCGACCGGACGACGGTTGGGCAACACGCGTCTTTTCGGCGCGCAGTTCAGTGAATCATGCATTGTGCAGAGATAGCTGGGCGCGCCTCGATCATTGAGAAATCGCTTCCAGGTGTCGGCGCGCGGGGATTCATCCATGGCGACTACCGTAGTCGGCGACATCCACGGCAATCGCGCAGGGCTCGTGGAAGTCCTTGAACAGTTCGGACCTGAGCTCGGCGTGGGCGATTGGCTCATCTTTGTCGGCGACTATATTGACCGTGGGCCAGACTCGAAGGGGTGCGTCGACGCGATCCTCGACTTTCGCGCCACGACGCCAGCGTCTGTGGCGTGCCTCCTGGGCAACCATGAAGACTGGTTTCGGAAGACCAAGGCGAATCACACGAATCATGCCTGGCTGCTGGGGATGGACGCGTGGCCGACGATCGAGAGCTACTCTCGTGACGCTGCGGCTCGTCTCAGACGCGAGGCGGCCTCCGCAAAGGCGCAGCTCTACGAAGGGACTGTGGCGTTGCCGTACGAACTGTTCTTTGAGACGGTGCCTCGCGATCACATGACGTTCTTCGACGACCTGACCCTGTACCAGAGAACTGATGATTGCCTCGCGGTGCACGCTGGCGTCGCCGCCGGGCATGCGGCTCTGACGGACATGTCGCCCCGGACGCTGGTGTGGGGTTGGGGAGACGAGGGCTTCCCCGACGCCTATGCGGGGAACGAGACCGTGGTGTACGGACACCGCAACAATGCCGTGCTCGATGAGCGCGGGTGGCCTTGGCCGAAGGTGATTGGCCGTACCGTGGGCGTCGATTCCAGCCGGCATGGCGTCGTGACAGCGTATCGATTGCCGGACGCCAAGACGTTCCAGAGCCACCGGCACACGATCTGACTGCACGTGGCCCGAGGTCATCGCCGCGTCTTCTAGAAGTCATGTCCGCTGGCGCGCTTTCCAGACCTCTTCGCATGGCCAGGGCCCGGCCCAGTCGGGCGTGCTGAGTGGATAGCGCATCGTCGCAGCCAGGCGCACCCAGTCGCCATGCGACAGGTGAAATTCGACGCCGGGATCATTCGGCCATTCGCTGCGTATTCCGGCCAAGATCGAAGGGCCTCTTACGTCGCCTCGCTGCGCGCGTTCAGCGAAGTACTCCTCCGTCCGCAGTGCCGAGACCTTTTCAGCCACGGCGACGTTGATCAGCTGATTGACCGCCACGCCCTCGGCCTTCGCGACCTTTCGGGCCTCTTCCAGGAGCGACGGTTGCAGCCGCAGGGCG
>JBFWPD010000534.1:0-3066 GCA_050250175.1 Vicinamibacterales bacterium | reverse complement strand
CCTGCTCGAACATCACCAATCCTCACACCGAGACGCACCCTGCGATCTAGAATTCCGCAATCATGGCGTCCCTCGCTGCGATTCCGCTGCCTCCTGAGGATTCAAATGACTCCGGACGGATGTCGTTCCTCGAGCACCTGGAGGAGTTCCGAAAGCGGCTGATCCGGTGTTGTCTAGCCGTCGTCATCGGAGCGGCGACGTCGTTCACCTATATCGATGCAATAGTCGCCTTCGTTCTCACTCCTATGCGGGAGGCCCTTCCCTCTGGTACTACGCTCGTCTACACAAGGCCTGCCGAAGCGTTCTCTCTGTACCTCAACGTTGCACTGATTACCGGCGCGCTCCTTGCCGCCCCGTTTGTGATGTTTCAGTTATGGCGGTTCGTGGCGCCCGGACTCTACGCGAACGAGAAGCGGCTTGTGGTGCCGTTCGTTCTGCTGACCACGATCGGCGCGCTCAGCGGCGCGGCATTCAGCCATTGGGTCGTCTTTCCGTACATGCTCGCGTTCTTCGGGACGTTCAGCTCACCGGACCTGCTGTTCATACCGCGCCTCGAGGATGCCTTCAGCTTGTATGTCCGGATGCTGGTGGGATTGGTCATCGTGTTTCAGATGCCCTCGATCATTTTCTTCCTGGCTCGGGTCCGTGTCGTGACAGCCGGCTTTCTGTGGCGGCATCTAAGGCACGCCGTTCTAGGGAGCGTGGTGTTGGCCGCCGTACTCACTCCGTCGCCTGACCCGTGGAATCAGATCCTGTTTGCGGCGCCCATGCTCGGCCTCTATCTCTTGAGCATCGCCATTGCCTGGATGGTCGCCCCGAGGGAAGGAGCTCCCGTCAGCGCGAAGTCTCCGAGTGTTACCGCGATCGTCATTGCCGCGTCCGTATTTGAGCAGGCACGGTCGAAAAAGACCGCTAGAACGCAACCCTTCAGCAAGCTAGAGAAGCGATAGGCGAGGGTCGTTGGACACCTGGTCACTAGCCTTCCCGCAACGCCTCCACGGGGTTGACGCGGATGGCTCGTGAGGCCGGCCAGGCGCAGGCGAGAACCGCGACGGCCGCGAGGATGCCAGTGATCGTCGCCAGAACCGATGGATCGGCCAGGCTCGTCGCGGCAGAACCGGCGCTGCTTCCAAAGAGTCGCTCCCACACGACCGTGCAACCCAGGCCCAGGGCAAGACCCGCGGCGATATGTCCGCCGCTTCCCCGCAGGACGAGCCACATGACGTGTCGAGCTCTGGCGCCAAGGGCCATCCGCAAGCCGAGCTCGTGCGTTCTTCGGACCACTGAGTACGACGTGACGGCGTAGAGTCCGACGGTGGCCAGGCACACGGCAATCAGCGTCAGGCTGTTGAAGAGCGTGGCTGAGACTCGGGGATTCCAGGTTGCGTCGCGCATCACCTGGTCGAGCGGCAGGATGCGAAACACGGGAAGACCGGCGTCGATGCCTCGGACCACGTCACGAATTGTCTTTGTGAGCGGTGCCGGGTCCCCGGCGGTGCGCACGATCAACGCAACCGTCGAGGGCGCCTGCTGACGCAGTGGCAGATGAAAGGCTGCGCTGTGAAGTTAGCAGCCGGTGCAGCTATTCCAGAGATCGATCCAGTACTGCGGGTCGCTGCGCTGAATCGCGAGGCCGATCGGGAGATAGGCACCGAGGGCGATGAGAATCCAGCGCGGAACGATGAGCAGCCAGTGGCGGCAGTGCCGGAACAGCAGGAGACCGAGCCAGGCACCGACGCTACACAGGGCGAGCAGAGGCAGAGCCTCTAATGGCCACAGCCGAAGACTAACACTCCCTCAACCGGACTGTTGTCCGCGCCTCTCGCCCGCGCGCAATGTTCGAGGCTGTCGCTGCTAGCGACGCAAACCGCTGGCAAACATCCGTACCCCTTGATGCGTCGAAGACGGTTGTCCTACGGCGCCCGTGCCAGATCCGCACATTGAGAATTTTTCGGCGGCGCTCAGCAGAGCTCAGCGGTATGCTTCGCGCCGGAGGGCTAGCCATGGCGCGGCGTCGATTGATGGTGGCAACGGTACTCTTGCTCGCCAGCTGCGGCGGTAATCCAAACTCTCCGTCGAACTTCGCCCAGATTGGTGGGTTTTGGACCGGCAACATGCAGTCCACTAACTGGGCGCCGGTTGCCATCAATATGCAGTTGACGCAGGCCGCCGGCAACATCAACGGGACGTGGGCCGCCCCCGCCAATGACTGGAACGGGACCATCGCCGGTAGTGTTACGCGAACAAACTTCTCAGGTTCATTCACCTTCTCTGGCCCAAACGCCGCCGGCGTCGGTCCACGATGCACTGGTAATGCGAGCGTAAGTGGTGCGGCCGGTGGTATCACGATGAACTGGACCAGCCCAGGTTTCACCGGTTCCTGTACTGGCTTCCCCATTAATGTGACTTGGAATCTCCAATAGCCGCCTGATGACGATCTAGGGGCTACGTCATGGCACGAAGACGGTTCGTTGCTCACCTGCTCTTGGCGACACTGCTTGTCTCGTCTTCGGTTCACGCGCAGGACGATGCGTCGCCTCGAGCCAGCGGCACGGCGTTCGCGGTGCATGCAACCGGAAAATTGCTGACGAACAGTCATGTGATCGAAGGCTGCACTGAAATCACCGTTGTTCGTCCTGGTGGAATGCCGACGCGAGGGCGCGTCCAGGCGGCCGATGGTCGCAACGACCTGGCGCTGATCGCGATCGATTCTCCACTCACCTCGCTGGCGACGTTCAGACGCTCACCGATTCGCGCTGGCGAGGACGTGATCGCGCTCGGATTTCCGTTACACGGATTGCTAGCCGCCAGTCTGAACGTCTCGCGCGGCATTGTCAGTGCCACCGCGGGATTGTTGAATGATACGGCCCAACTCCAGTTTTCTGCGGGTGTGCAGCCGGGCAACTCCGGCGGTCCGTTGCTCGACGCGTCTGGTCAGGTGGCGGGGATTGTCGTCGCTAAGCTCGACGCCCTCGTCGTCGCACGGGCCATCGGGGACATTCCGCAGAACGTCAACTTTGCCATCAAGACGGAGGTGGCGGAGATGTTTCTGCGCACGCATGGCTT
>JBFWPD010000533.1:0-3073 GCA_050250175.1 Vicinamibacterales bacterium | reverse complement strand
CATGAGGCAACGCAGAATCAACGATTGGCTCGGTGGAAGTTCTATCGTGTGCCTGGCCTGATCCGCAAGTCATTCGTTCTCCGGAGACCGTGACCTGAGCTCGGCGACGACCGGCTTCCCGGCCTTCATCGCCCTGACGCGCTCAAACGTCCCCTTCGCGAGCCGTCGGGACTATTGTCGGCCGCAGTGCACCAATCGGTTGCGCCCTCGCAAGGCGAGCAACGTACGATTTGTCGGTCTCGACGTCCACGCCGCTCGTTCAAACAGTCGGGCAGTGGCCCGACGACCTTCCTACGGTCGGACGCCGGTGCTGCTGTCTTCGAGGAGGTTGTGCTCATCGCGCGCGAGGACGGTCTTGAGGCGTTTTGGCCAAAGGCGCGTTGGAGCGCACCGCACGCACCACGTCACGAATGGCCTGGATCGACGTCTGTGCGGCCGTCTGATCTGTGACAAGCGCGATATGGGTGGAGGGCACGACACGATGGCCGCTGTTCGTCGAGAGTGTCGCCAGCCTGTCCTGTAGCGGCAGCCATCCTGCTTGCGCGTCCTGCGCCGCGGAGACCACGACCAGGGGCCGGTCGCCGAGACTCCGAAACGATCGGGCCTGGGCGAGAGACGCGGGAAGTTGCTCGAACTCATCTCGCAGACTGAGATAGAACCGGGCTGACGCGTAGTGAACGCGCTGCATCTCACGAGCGCGTGCAGGCAACTCGACGTAGGGTTGGACGACGACTCGTCCGACCCCGAGTCGAGCCAACGTTGGCAGCACCGCGAGAAGGCGATGGAAGACGCGGTAGAACGTTGGATACGATGGCAGACCCTCGAACGCTTCCGCAGGCTGGCCGTCGAGGAGGACCATGCCGGCCACCTGTTCGGGATACTGGCCGGCGAAGATCCTGACGTACTGCGCGCCTGACGAATGGCCGACGAGCACGAAGGGACCGGGCACATCCGCACGGTCCAACAGCATGTGGAGATCCGTCGCCACAGCGACGCCATCCTGCGGGCCTGACATCGGCTCGCTCCAGCCTCGGCCGGCCCGATCGTAGACGCACACCTTCGTGTCGCGTGCGACGGCCGGCGAAATCCATTCCCAATAGGCACCCGTCTCGCCGAGCCCCGATTCGAGCAAAACGGGGGGAGTGCCCGAGCCAGCGCAGCGCAGATGAAGCCGGTGTCCACCGACATCAACCAGTTGGCCAGGCGCGATGATGCGACGGTCACGCGCCTCTCGGACCGTTTCGTAGCCCCCTCCAACAGCCACCAGGGCATAGACGCCGAGAAGCGGGTACACCACCCATCGTCGAGAGCGACTGTGCAGGTCGCGACGGACGCGCACAATCGTTGCGGCGAGCAGCGCCAGGAAGAGAGGCGGCCAGATCCAGCCGAGGGTGTCGATGTCGGCGCTGCCCGGCGCGAAGACGAGCAGAGTGGCGCCAGCCAATGCCATGAAGGTGGCAACGGCGAACGTCCATCGCTGTGGCTGCTGGCGCAGCATCGAGAGCGTTCCAAGGCAGGCCCAACTCGCGGCACACGTGAGCAGGATCGTGCCCGTCATCACATGTTCGTCCGCTCCGGCGATTGGACCGAGAACGAGCGCCAGGGCGACGACAAAACCGCCACTCAGGCAACCCGTGACCATGCGGCCGATGTGACGTGCGTCCATCATCACCCTCACTTCACTAGCGAGCGGCGTGAATGATCGCGTGCGCCACGCACCACGCGGCGCCGCCATATCCGACCGTGGTGGCGGTGAAACTGAGCACCATCACAGCACCGAACGGCGTCGCGGGCTGCTGCCGGAGGTCCGGCTTGAGCGCGAGTGCCAGGAACCCCGACGGATTGCCCATGGAGCCGACGCTCATCGCCACGACGATGGACATCGGAGGCGTGAGCCGTAGATGCTCGAATAGCAGAAAGAAGACGAACAGGAGTCCGGTCATCATCAGGAAGTCGAGGTGCGCCTTCAGCAGGTACTGCGGATTGGGAACGCACCTCTTCACGAACGGCGATGACCGGACCCCTGCCAGGCACCACGCCAGCACCAGGGCCAGTGTCATGCAGACACTGCCGACGACGGCGAGGATGCCTGTCTGCGCGTGCATCAGCGGCTCTCCACCGACCGCACGTTCGCGTGCTGGCAACCCTCGCAGGTGCACATGGGGCTGCAGTTGCAGACCTCACCGCACTGGCACGAAGCGCTCGTCGCCGGGGAGTTCTGGCAGCCACACGTGCACGGGGTCCCAACGCAGGTCTCGCATCGGCAGACGTTCGATTGAGTAGTCATGAGAAGCGCCCTTTCCGTGTTGACGTCATGTCAACAACGAAAGGGAGTTTTGCACCGAGGGGGGCAGCCAGGATTGGACGGAGCGGCTGTTGTCGTTGAACAAATCGGCTATTCGGTCGGTCGCGGCAACCGAGGCCGGGCGACATCCCCCGACAAGGTGTTGAACGGCGAGGGGATCTCAATGACGTCGCCCGTCGTCAGCTACGGCTATCCGCTCACGATCAGCGACGACGCCACCCGGTATCTGCTGGCCTGTGAGGCGCTGTCGACGACGCAAGAGCGGTACGCGTTCCGCGTCTTCGAGCGAGCGTGTGAAGACTTCGGGTTGCCCGACGCGATCCGCACCGATATCGGCGTCCCGGTTCGCCTCGGCGCATGCTCTCTACGGCTTGAGCAAACTGGCCGTGTGGTGGCTGCGCTTCGGCATCCGGCTCGAGCAGACCGCCGCGGTGATCGTGGCGCCCGTGCGTCGGCGGCTGCGCAGGCCAGCGAAGGATAACATCCGGCTTGTGGCGCTGCTCGAGGGTGTCCCAGTCCTGAGCGTTCCAGGCGACGTCCAGCGTCTGCATCAACTCCACAATTCTTCTGCTCGATGGTGATGTGTCTCTCCTCAGTCCTCAGCGTTCTGGTCGAATGCGGACACGAGTGCCCCAGGGATCCGTCGCCGTAACGCCGTTCGCCGTCTCCTCTGCGCTGTACGCGGCGTCCCGCAGGCTGCGGCCCACGGCTGAAACGTCATCATGGGACGGCACGATCAGCTCCCACTCCAGGAGCTTCGCCTGATCC
>JBFWPD010000532.1:0-3077 GCA_050250175.1 Vicinamibacterales bacterium | reverse complement strand
CCGCCGAATTTTTCGTCGCTGAGGCCGGTGAGAAGCAGATGCAGGACTGGGTCAGTCCGGCTTCTGGGTACGAGAGGGGGATGCAGGTCGTGTTGCTCATCCTGCTCTTCTCCAGGTGCAAGTATCTGCTCAAGAACAACGCCAACCTGAGTGACATCGCGACACGGTTGTCCGCCGGCGAAGTGATCACCTGGCCCGGCGCCACGATCTGGACCAAAGGTGCAGCAGAACGCCGCACTGCGAGCTTCAGCCGGCCGCAGACCTGAGCCCGTGGCCCGAAGCCTGAAGCCTGTAGCCTGAAGCCTGAAGCCTGTAGCCTGAAGCCTGCTGCAGCCTGCGTCTTGATCCGAATTTACATTCACGAAACCTCGGCCCGGGCGGGCTGCAGTAGGCTGAGCAGATGATCACGGGCTCAGCCGCGGGCCTCCCGGTGGAGCGGATCGCTCCCGATGCCGCGCCGACCGCGAAGATCGATGTCGCCAAGATGAACTTCTACTATGGCGCCCATCGAGTCCTGCACGAGATCGACCTGAACGTCTTCCCGCATCAAGTCACGGCTTTCATCGGGCCCTCAGGCTGCGGCAAGTCCACGTTTCTCCGGTCGCTCAACCGGATGAACGACATCATCCCCGGCACGCGGGTGGAAGGGGCGGTGCGGATCGACGGCCAGGACATCTATGCGCCGTCGGTCGACGTGGTGGACCTGCGCCGGCGAGTCGGGATGGTCTTCCAGAAGTCGAACCCGTTTCCCAAGTCGATCTTCGAGAACGTGGCGTACGGGCTGCGGATCAACCGGATGGCCAGGTCGCGCGACGAGCTCCGCGATCGCGTCGAAGCCAGCCTGCGCGCCGCCGCCCTGTGGGACGAAGTGCGCGACCGGCTGCAGACGTCGGCGCTCTCGCTTTCGGGCGGGCAGCAGCAGCGGCTGTGTATCGCGCGCGCCCTGGCCGTGGAGCCGGAAATCCTCCTGATGGACGAACCCGCGTCCGCGCTCGATCCCATCGCGACGCAGCGCATCGAGGAGCTGATCTACCAGCTCAAGACCCGTTACACGATTGTCATCGTGACTCATAATATGCAGCAGGCGGCTCGCGTGTCCGACGTCACGGCATTCTTCTGGCTGGGCAAGCTGGTCGAATGCGGCCGCACCGACAGGATTTTCACGGCTCCGTCCGAGAAACTGACAGAGGACTACGTCACGGGAAGGTTCGGCTGATGGAACCAGTGGAACCGGTGGAACGTGCTCCCCGCCATTTCCAGGAGGAGCTCGAGCAGCTGAAGGCCTCGCTGCTGGAGATGGGCGGACTGGCCGAGGAGAACGTGCGCCTGGCGGTCAAGGGACTCGTCGATCGCGAACGCGAGACGATCGACCGGGCGCTCGGCGGCGACGAGCCGGTGAACACGCTGCACATGGAAGTGGACGGCCGCTGCTTCCGGCTGCTCGCGCTCTATCAGCCGATGGCGGCCGACCTGCGCTCGATCGTCGCCGCGGTGAAGATCAACACCGATCTCGAGCGCGTCGGCGACCTCGCCGTGAACATCGCCGAAGCGGCGCGCCGGTACATCCTCCATCCGCCGGTCAAGAAGCTGATCGACATCCCGCGCATGGCCTCGATCGCCCAGACGATGCTGCGCGACGCCCTCGATGCCTTCGTGCGCCGCGACATGGCGCTCGCTCAGCACGTGCTGAACGAGGACGATCGGCTCGACACGCTGAAGACGCAGATCTTCCGGGAGCTCCTCACCTACATGCTGCAGGATCCGACGACGATCGAGCCCGCGCTCGATCTGCTCCTGGTCTCCCGTCATCTCGAACGAATCGGGGATCACGCGACGAACATCGCCGAGGACGTCATCTTCATCGTCTCGGCGCGCGACGTACGCCATCACGCCGGCGAAGCCCGCTAGACGCCCGCCCGGCGCTTGGAATAGGATGCGATGACATTCGGGACGGCCGGGGAGCCGCTCTGCGTCTGGTGCCGTCGCCACCCCGTGGTCCACGAGTGGCGCCCGTTCTGCAGCGAACGCTGCCGGCAGCAGGATCTCGCGCGATGGGCGGACGGCTCGTACCGGGTGCCGGGACAGCCCGTCGAAGACGCGGGCCCGGACGACGAGTCACGCGACAGGCACGAACGCTGAATCCTGCGCGGGGCCGTCTGCGCTCCGTGTTTCTAACTTGTTGATTTCTTTCAATATCCAGCACCGCTCCCCGCGAACCGCTGCGAGACCGCGAAACAGAATCGTATGCCCGAGACACTGACCGTCGTCGACAACCGCACCGGCAAATCGTACGAACTGCCTATCAAGGACGGCGCCGTCCGCGCCATGGACCTGCGCCAGATCAAGACAGGTCCGGAGGACTTCGGCCTGATCACGTACGACCCGGCATTCATGAACACGGCGAACTGCCGCAGTTCAATCACGTACATCGACGGCGACAGGGGGATTCTCGAGTACCGCGGTTATCCCATCGAGCAGCTCGCCGAGCAGAGCGACTACCTCGAGGTCGCCTACCTGCTGCTGTTCGGCAGGCTCCCGAACGACGCCGAGTACCAGACGTGGACGAAAGAGATCACCGCGCACACGTTCCTCCACGAGAACACGAAGAAGTTCATGGAGGGCTTCCGCTACGACGCCCACCCGATGGGCATGTTCCTCAGCACGGTTGGCGCGCTCTCGACGTTCTATCCTGAAGCCAAGCAGATCTTCGACCCCGTGGCGCGCAGCCTGCAGATTCGACGCCTCATCGCGAAGAGTCCGACGATCGCCGCCTGGGCGTTCCGTCACAGCACGGGCAAGCCGTACGTCTATCCGGACAACGACCTGAGCTTTGCCGGCAACTTCCTCGCCATGCTGTTCAAGATGGCCGAGGTGAAGTACCAGCCGAACCCGGTGCTCGCCCGCGCGCTGGACGTGCTCTTCATCCTGCACGCCGATCACGAGCAGAACTGCAGCACGAGCGCGATGCGCAACATCGGCAGCTCGCACGTCGATCCGTACTCGGCGCTGGCCGGTGCGGCAGCGGCGCTCTACGGACCGCTCCACGGCGGGGCGAATGAAGCCGTGCTCCGGATGCT
>JBFWPD010000531.1:0-3081 GCA_050250175.1 Vicinamibacterales bacterium | reverse complement strand
GCAGTCCTCGGCTCGGAACCCTTCGTGCTCGACATGGTGACGGATCACGAGATCCTCCGCCGCTAGCTCCGCGCTCTTCGTCATGGCCGGGTCGGCGATGCCGAACGCCGAGGCGATGTCGCCGCTTTCGGCCATGACAGCAGAGGCCACGGCCGCTGTCGCAAGGTGTCGCACCGGTCCGGTCCTGGCAATGGACAAGCGGTCCAGGCCAGCTAGACGCTCGGTCCGCGTCCGCCGGAGATCCTCGTAGTCGTGGTCTGCGCGCTGGCGCGCCAGTGCCACCTCCGGTGATTCGCGCTCGCGGGCCATCAACTCCATCACCCGTTCCTGGGCCTTTCGGATGCGCGCATCGAACGACCGAGTCAGATAGTCTCGGCAGACGCTTGCGAAGTGCTCCCGCTCCTGTTGGCAGCGAAGGCGGGCATCAAGCTGATGGGTGCTTTTCAGGTAGTCGGCGGCCGGTTGGAAGTCGACAAGCGCGATGGAGTCGGGGGGCATAGGATGGGGCGGGAGGTTCAAGATGACGTCGCTGGGCATGACGTCGAACTGGTCGCCTTCCTCGCGCACCGCGACAACCTCGCCGAAGAGCGGGACATCCTCACCTCTGGTGTTCTTCCCACGGATCGCCATCTCGAAGAAGTGGAGGCGATAGGGCGCAGTGGCGAGGGGATCGACGTACAGGCCGACCTGCCCGGCGCATGGCGCGAGCCGCTCATTCAGCCGTTCGTCGACGGCGGCGTAGAGCGGGTGCCCGGGACCGAGTAGCACGGCATCAAGGTGCGCATCCTGCTCGAGATGCTCCTTGTGGAAGGTCGCCTTGCGGTAGTTCGACTCGGCCTTACCGAGACGACGGACGGACTGAAGTCGCTCAGAGCGGAGGTCTGCGAGGACGTGTTCGATCCTCCAGAGTCCGTCTGCCCGTGGCTCGATCCGCAGTCCGACCTCGCGCGCGGCAGCGACGAACTGTGTCTCCACGTAGCGCGGCATCAATCGCCGCTCTTCGATCTCCAGGTTCCGAGCCTGGAAGCCGGTGAAGTCGACGTTGGCCCGCGCCAGCGCAATGCCGGTCGCCTCCTCGTACGCCTTCAGCCGGCCCGGATCGATCTGATCGATCTGGTCGATGTACTCTTCCAGGCGGCGTGGATCGTAGGCCCCGTCTCGCAGCATCTCCGGCAGATTCACGTCGTTCAACGACAGAACCTCGCCGACAACGTCGAACACGCGGCCCTCAAGGGCGTCACGCATCTCGTCGAGCTTCTCGAGGAGCCGGTGGAGAATGCGCCCCTCGACGATCGGCTGACCATCCTCAGAATCCGTCGCGACAAAGTTGAAAGCGTAGCAATCACGCTCCTGCCCGATCCGGTGGATCCGACCGAGGCGCTGCTCCAGGCGCGTCGGATTCCAGGGCATGTCGTAGTTGATCATCAGGTGGCAGAACTGGAGGTTGATGCCTTCGCCGGCTGCCTCCGTCGCCACGCAGATCTGTGTCGACGTGCGGAACTCTTCCTGGGCACGCTTCCGCTCGTGCGGGTTCATCCCGCCGTGGATCTCGCACGACGAATAACCCCAGCGAGTGAGGTGCTCGCGCACGGCGTTCAGGGTGTCGCGATGCTCCGTGAAGATGAGTAGCTTCCCACGTCCGTCTTTCAGTTCGGAGAACTGGGATCGGGCTAGGCATTCCCTCAACGCGGCGAGCTTGGAGTCTCCGGCCTGCTCGCGAACCCGCCTGGCCTGCTCGACCAACTCCCGTAACACGGAGACCTCGGTTCGGAGTTGGTCCAGTTCCACGGCGGACGTGTACTCGTCAACCAGCGTGTCCCGTGCAGCGTCGTCGAGGTCATCCTCGTCCTGCTCGGCGTCCGGCAGGCGCCCCTGGAGGGCGGCTAGACGCCGAGCCCGCTGAGTTGGCGTCAGACCCTCTAACTCCTCCAGGAGCGAGCGTTGCTTCTCGAAACGACGCTTCAGCGACTCGTGAGTTGCGGACGTGGAGCTAGCGAGACGCCGCTGGAATACCGTCCGGGCGAGTGCCGCGCTTGTCCGGCGCTGACCGGACTGCTGCGACATGAACTCATTGATGTAGGCGGTGACTGTCTTGTAAAGCGCGTACTCTTCGCTGTTGAGGCAAAACGTCACGGTGTTGACGTGGCGGTCCGGAAACAGGCGGCGCCCGCGGATATCGCGGAGATCCTCCTTCAGCCGGCGCAGAGCCCAAGGGCAATCGGGGCCGAGTCTGAAGATCTGCTTTCGAATCTCGGCAGCTTGCGCCCCGAGTTTGTGCGGCTCAGGGAACAGGTCTGGATCGACCAGCCGCACGAAGTGAGCGAACCGATCCTCGTCCCCATGATGCGGCGTCGCCGTCAGCAGGAGAACATGATCGGACATCGCGGTCAGCTTCTTCGCGAGCTGATACCGCTTCGTCTCCGTCACCTCGTCGCTTCGACCAGTCTGTGACTTTGTGTAGGCCGAGCACTTGTGAGCCTCGTCGATGATCACAAGATCCCAGCGCTGCTGCCAGACTCGCTCGCGGACATCGTTCTGCTTTGCATAGTCGAGTGAGGCGATGACCTGCGAGGCACGCTGCCACGGGTTCACAAGCTGGTGCTGGTCAACAGCGGCAAGAATAATGTCGAACGGCTCGCCAAACCAGCGCAGCATCTCGTCTTGCCACTGGATCGTGAGGGGCGCAGGACAGAGAATCAGGACCCGCTCGACCGCCTCCCGAAGCTTGAGCTCCTTGATGAGGAGGCCAGCCATGATGGTCTTGCCGGCCCCTGGATCGTCGGCGAGCAGGAAGCGCAGCCGAGGCTGCGGAAGCATCCGCTGATACACCGCTTCGATCTGGTGCGGCAGCGTCCGGATACCTGACAAGCTGACCGCGAACTGACGGTCATAGGTGTAAGCAAGTCGGATGCGAGCTGATTCGATCAGCATGCGCAGGCGCTCCGCGTCGACGGGCTGAACTTTCTCTGGAGATACCTCTCCGGTGCCCGCTAGCGCGCGTGCCTCGTCGATGGAGATCACGGCTTCATCGAGCCGTCCGTCCGGCAAGCGCACGCGGCACTCATAGCCGCCGGAGCCATT
>JBFWPD010000530.1:0-3104 GCA_050250175.1 Vicinamibacterales bacterium | reverse complement strand
AAGAGCGCGCCGCGTTGTGCGAGAGCCTGCCGCGCCGCGTCCGAACGGCTCCGCTGATGCCACGTCAGGCCGGCGAGGCGCGCTGAACACACGTAGAACCGACGATCAGGCGGCCGGCGAACCGACTTCTCGCGGCGGGTCCGGCTGCCGCACGAACTCTTCGGCCAGAAACGGGCGGTAACTCTCGTTCTTGTTCGTGTAGGTCTTGTCGCCGAGGTCGCCGACGATGGTCATGATCGGCTCCTCGCCCTCCTTGAAAGCGATCTGATAGGGCTGCCGTGACAACGCTTGGCGTACGCGTTCGCGTTCGTCGTCGTTGAGCGCTTCAAGGAACGCCGCGTACACGTCGGGGCTGAAATCGAAGGTCAGCATGTGCGCGCAATCTTCCTGCACGTAAAGAGCGGTGATGCAATACAGCGTTTCTTCGACCTTGCCGACGTAGTGGACGGGCACGTCGGTAAAGACGTGGTAGAGCTTCTTTCCGTCCGCGTCCTCGGCGAGACCCGCCTTGGCAAGCGCCAGGCCCATGTCGGGCGTGAAGCCCGGCGGCAGTCCGGCCGGCCACGCCGATCGGCAACCCAGGAGGCCGAGCACCATCGGCCAAATCTTTCCGATCTCGGGGAGCGGAATATCGATTAACGGTTCGGCCCTCGCGACGTCGAACACAACCAGCTTCCGGCCGTTGCACAGGCCATAAAGCGGCGCCCGAATGTCCCGGTGCATCGCGTATGAATACGCTTGCTCGACGTTCTTGCCCGTGTCGATGTTCTCGTCCGGTGCCTTCGCGTCCAGGATCCAGGCGTGCTCGCCGTCACGTTCGAGCACGTAGTCGGGAATGATGGTGATCTTCTTCGGCACCGTGCCGAAATAGACGAACGGGTGTTCAAGCTTGCGGCTGCGGATGATGCGGTACGGTGGCGACGCCGAGTAGCCGAGAGCTGTCAGGAGCGGGACGATGAGCTCCTCGCGCACCGCGTCCTCGCGGAATTCGGGATCATCGAGCAGCTTGAAGTCGAAGTTTCCGAAGAGTTCCGGCACCTGGGGGATCTTACGCCGGGGCGCTGGTTGGCCTTTCAGGCGATCTTCACGCCTCGCTCAGGAAGCGATCGTCGAAACGGACCTGGAATGCCTCGAGCGCCTCTTCAAAGCGATCGAAGCCTTCCTGCCGCATCTGGGCGGCGAAACCGATGCTGCGCTCGGTGCCGATGATGGCGGACCAGTAGTACTGGACCATGCCCTGCGCGTCGCGTTGTTCCATGCGCATGATCGTGTAGCAAACGCCTTGCTTGAGGCGCTCGGTGGCCTCTGACGATTCCAGGATCGGATCGAAAATCCGCCTGTGCAGGAAGTTCATGATTTCCTGCTCCTTGCGGCCAAGCTGCGTGTTCGTCATCGTCATCGATCCAGACTAGGGACGCGGCCGGCGACGGTCAACGGGGTCAGTAAGCCAGCTCGTTGTCGGAGCCGAAGGACGAAACCAGCTGCCGCAGCTCGTGCAAGGAGCGTGTTGGCGCGCCGGCGTCCGCCGCACCTTGCGCGGCCAGACCCATACCATGCCTCGCCTTACCGAGCCTCGCCAAACCCTGCCATGCCAAGTCGTCATTCAGACGGTCTAGCGTTGCAGCGTGTGACGCTGCCTTAGCCGTCGCAGCAGGCGCCGGCCGAGGCCAAACGCCCACCGTATCAACTGCGCGATGATCGCCTGCGCGATCCAGGCGGCCAGTTGATGCAGCATAGGCCTGCTCGTTTCTGCCGCAGGCCGCGTCGTTCGGAATCATACCAGCCTCACGAACGCCGGAGAGCTTCAGCACTGAACTGACCCGTGTTCTGCTGCAGGGCCAGAATCAGTGCATTACTGAAAGTTGCCCGCGATTCGGGTACCGGCAAGTACAAGCGGGGTCCGCCTCTTGGTGCTGACGCTCGGCTACTCGCGGAAGTGCGTGCGGCTGCTGACGTGGCGCTCGAGCGCGCGGATCTGGGCGGAGTTGCACAAGCGAGCCTTCGGCGGTTAGGCGGTAAGGTCAACCGCGAAAACGCTTCTCGCTTGCGCGAACCTGTGAGTCCGGGGAAAGCCGCGCCGTAGGGCAGCCGTACCTAAAGGCCCGAGTTGCCCCTTGGTGTTCCACCACTTAGCGAGGTTCATCTCGCCAAACCGTGCGACCGTAAGTCTCATTAAGTCCTATCTTTATAAGGTGTCTAGGTTGATTATTGTCAAGACCACAGTTTGGACGAGTTAGCGTATGGCAACCAACCTTGAGCGCGAAGGAATGCTCGAGGCCCGACAGGCCCGACTCAAGTACGTGCAAGCCGCCCTTTTTACAACTGCGGAGGGGAGTCGGTGTCGGGTGTACGATCATCGAGCGCCGAGCTACGGCGTCAGACTACCGACGTCTGGCGTGGCGAGGCGCTCCGCGTGGTGATGTCAATGTCGACCGCACGATCTCCATCCCTGCTTCGTCTCATCGCGTGGGCGTGCCTCGGGCCCTTCGCGGCCGTCGGGGGGCTCGCCGTGCTCGTCTTTGGTTTCGGCGCGCTGGCGATCTGCGTTCGACTGATCCTCGCGCTGTTCGGGCACGGCGGCGTCTAACCCGCTCACCGCTCAGCCTCCGCTATTCGAGCCTGCGTCCGTCTATCGCCGTGCCCGCGCGCGGACCCAGCAACCCATTCCGAGGCTTCTGTCGTCCGGGTCGGTCGAACGCCGTTCTGCTCCCTGACATCGCTGGCGTTGTAGTCGCGTCGTTACGCGGTCTCGACATTGCGAGCGTCGCCCGTTCGGTGGTCGTTGGGTCCGCGGCGCAGGAGGTGCCCGTCCTCGGCCACCGGCTGCACCCAGCAAGCCGCCCATGCGGCGTGCCAGGGAACCTGGACACGCTGGTTGCGGTCGCCGGTGACCGCGGGCGCCTCGCGCGCCGCTTCTGTCCTCGCCGGGACGCGTGATGGTTCCTGGCTTCTCACGAAGGAACCAATCACGGTTCCCAGGAGGAGCAGAACCATGAAGACCACCATCCAGGCCGACAGCGTCACCGTCAAGATCACCGCGAATGACAAGGGCAACCCCGCCGGAAAGCTCGCCGACGCCGAGCTCCACTTCGCCGACGGTCCTC
>JBFWPD010000529.1:0-3110 GCA_050250175.1 Vicinamibacterales bacterium | reverse complement strand
AAATGCTCACGTAACGGACGCATTGCCCGTTTGAGCTGGACGGGTGCACAGTCAACGCGCTGTGGGAGACGCATGGTTGCGTCACGCACAGATCGAGTGGTGAACCCGGATCGAGAGCAATCTCCGGCCCTCGGACTGGTGACGCATCGAACGAAAGCATCTGCCAAACAGATTCGGCGTGGGCGAATGGTCGTGCAGGCCCTCCACGAGACGCCATCGGAGCGGATTATCCAGCTCGCCGGCGGCAATGGGACGGTGGTGTTCATGGGAGTTCGACGTCCTGGTGGAAACGCCCTCGCTGCCCTTGAGGACCGTCCGCCGCCAGGTCAACCGTGAACACCTCCGTCAAGGTGGCGCCGCATCCGGTGCAGCGTACCTGTGAGCGGGCCGTCAACCTCATCATCGTGACAATCCATCCTGCGAACCATCTCTTGCAAGCGTCGCTTCGCTGTACATGTCGTCGCGTGGCGACTAGCGCAACCCGGCGCCGCAAGATTGCCGGACGACCAGATCGCATGTGTGAAGCTCCGCCCCCGTCCGCTCGACAGACGGAGCGAGCACCCGCTGAACAGCGGCGATGCCAATTTCCCGAGCAGGCGCGTGGACGGACGTAAGTGCCGGTGTGAGGTAGCTTGACACCGCGTCGTCTTCGAATCCCACGACCACAACGTCATCTGGGACGTGCAAGCCGCGTTGGGCGAGAACCTGCATTGCGCCAATCGCGACGTGATCGTGGTGGCACACGAGCGCCGTGAATCTCGGCGCACCACGATCCAGCAGCGCCCTGGCCGCCCGCGAGCCGTCTTCAAGGTTCCACTCGCACGCTTCCTCGAGCCCATCATCGAACGGCAGGCCCGCCTCGGTGAGCGCCTCCAGGTGACCGGCAACCCGGCCTTCGGCGCCGCCAACGTGTGGATGGCCCCGGATCAGCGCGAACGATGTGTGACCTAAGTCGATCAGATGCCGGGTCAGGTTCCGCGCCCCTGTGCGCACATCCATGTCAATGGCAAACATCCGGCCTGACGGATCCCGATAGTTGCCCGTCGTCACGATAGGTACCGATACACGCTGCATCGCAGCGTAGAACGCCGGGGTATACATCGGTTGTGGTCGGGCGACGATGACACCGGCCGCGCGGTGCGAGATCAGGAAATCCACGCCTAGATCCGGACTGTGCGCATCCGTCCCAACCGGCGTCACCAGGAGCGCGTAGCCATGTCGAGTCGCTTCGACCATCGCGCCTTCGACCACTCGCCGGTAGAATGGCGCAGCGTCGAATCCCTCGTAGGTCAGTACAGCAATAGCCGGCTGCCCCCCCCTCGGCAGGGCGCGGGCAGCCGCAGCCGGCACCCAGCGCAAGTCCGCGATGACGGATCGGACTCGCTCGCGCGTTTCAGGCGCAACGTCAGGCCGGTCGTTGAGCACGCGCGACACGGTAACAATCGAGACACCCGCGAGCCGCGCGACGTCTCGAATCGTAGGGCGTCGATGGAGCGGGGCGCCTCGTCGATGCGATACCACCCGACACTCCACCGATGGACGCATTGAAAACGCTTCCGATAACGTTTACGATGGGCATCGTACGGTGCGTCGGGATGGCTGTCAAGCCGTCCTGGGAAGCCTCAGCGCCGTGCTGCTCGGTGTCCGACGGAGTCTCTCTCTGCCACGATGGCAGGAGTCCGAGGGAGTGGAGATGAGCGAAGTAGCTCGCGATCCGCGCGTCACACGACGTCGTTTTCTGACGCTGGCTTGCGTCATGGTGACTGGAGCCGGACTGCTCCAAGCCTGCGGGCAGCAGGCGCCCTCCGCGCCGTCGAAGCCGGCTGAAGCACCGAAGCCGACCGAAGCGGCCAAGCCGGCCGCTCCAGCCCCAGCCGCCACAACTGGCCCGGCCGTTGCGGCCAAGCCTGCCGAGGCGGCCAAGCCGGCTGCGGACGCGAAGCCCGCTCCCAACGCCACAGTGGCTACCGTTGCGCCCGGCCGAACGTCGCCTCCGGGCGACAATTTCATGAAGGCGCCGGAGCCGAATCCGAAGCGCGGTGGCACGTTGCGCACAGCGTACGGCGTGACCGTCTCCAGCTATGACTTCCACCAGGGTGGTGGTGGTCCGCTCGTAATGGCGTTCGACAACCTCGTCACCCAGAACATGACTGATGGCCTTGCCTCGATTGTGCCGGAGCTGGCGCAGAGTTGGGAGATCTCCGAGGACGGCAAGACCTACACATTCAAGATGCGCGATGGCGTGAAGTTCCACGACGGCACGCCGTTCAGCGCCGAGGATGTCGTTGCGACGTTCCAGCGGATTGTATCGCCGCCCACCGGCATGGTGAGTGTCTATCGTGAGACGCTGGCTGCCGTCGACAAGATCGAGCTCGTTGACAAGATGACCATGCGTTTCATCCTCAAGCATCCCTGGCGGCCGTTCCTGGCGGCGCTCACCACCATCAACATGGTCATCTACTCCAAGAAGGCGCTGGACGAGAACAACGGTGACCTCCGCAAGGTCATCGCGCCTGGTACCGGCGCCTTCATCTACAAGGAATACAAGCAGGCCGAGCGGTGGGTCTTTGAAAAGAACCCGAATTACTGGAACAAGGAACTGCCGTACATCGATCGAATTGAGATGCTGCACGTACCGGCCTGGACCGACCGAGGCACAACGGTACTCTCCGATCAGGCCGATTTCTCCTGGAACGTCTCGAAGGATATGTTCGACGAGGGCCAGAAGCGGAGCGACATCGTTGGTGTCCGCGTACTTCCGCATTTCGGAGCCTCGTACCACGTCGAGATCAACAACAAGAAGAAGCCGTTCGACGATCCACGCGTTCGGAAGGCGATCCACCTGGCGGTCAGTCGGCAGAACCTGATCAAGGCGTACTCGGGCCAGGAGTTCATCACGATGGACCGCTGGATCTCGCACGCCAACGATTACGCGATGCCCGCCGCCGAGATCGAGAAACTGCCTGGTTATCGGGCAGACAAGGCCGCCGACATCGAGGCAGCGAAGAAGCTCCTCGCAGAGGCCGGCTACCCCGACGGCTTCGAGGCCGAACTCATGTCGGCTGATGTCGCGCCGCACGCGCAGATAATGGCGCCGGCGTTCCAGGATC
>JBFWPD010000528.1:0-3115 GCA_050250175.1 Vicinamibacterales bacterium | reverse complement strand
GGTCTGGGGAGAATATCTGTTCTTCCGCCACAACCCCAAAGGGATTCACCTCGAGCGTTGGCTGCATCTCTACGGGTGTCGGCAGTGGTTCAACGTTGCGCGAGACACGGTCACCCACAGGATCGTTGCGAGCTACCGGTATGGCGACGGGGTTCCCGTAGTGGAATCCTGCGAGGGTCAATCGTCGTGAGCGGCTTTCGGCTGGATCGCGGCGGACTCATCGATCGTGACCAGGTCCTGGACTTTCGATTCGACGGGCGTCGCTTCAGTGGCTTTTCCGGTGACACGTTGGCCTCGGCACTCCTGGCTGCTGGGGTTCGAGTTGTCGGTCGATCGTTCAAGCTGCATCGCCCGCGGGGACTGCTCGCCGCTGGGGTCGAGGAGCCGAACGCGCTCATGCAAGTCGGCGAGGGCGCCTGCAGCACGCCGAATCTGCGTGCGACCGAGGTCGAGTTGCACGAAGGCCTGACGGCCAGGGCGGTCAATTGCTGGCCGAGCGCGAGAATGGACGTCGGCGCGATTCTGCGACCGGTCGAGCGATTCCTGCCTGCGGGCTTTTACTACAAGACGTTCATGTGGCCGAACTGGAGCTGGTTCGAGAGAGCGATCCGCCGCGCAGCCGGACTCGGCCGGGCAGCTGCTTCACCCGATCCGGCGCAGTACGAACATCGCTACGCGCATTGCGACGTACTCGTCGTCGGTGGTGGATCGGCTGGGCTGCAAGCGGCACTTGACGCGGCGGCTCGGGGCCTGCGCGTGATGCTCTGCGAACAGGAGCCGCGCTGGGGCGGGCGTTTGCTGTGGGGTGCGTGCACGATCGATGGTCAAAGACTGGAGGGCGAACCTGCACGGGCATGGGTCGAGATGGCTCTGGCGACGCTGCGTCGCGAGCCGGAGGTCCGGTTGTTGAATCGCACGACCGCGGTCGGCTACTTCGATCATGGCTTCGTCGCTCTGCTTGAGAGAGTCACGGATCATTTGGGCCCGGCGGCACCGGCAGGCCTGCCACGACAGCGCCTGTGGCAGGTGCGGGCCGGACGCATCGTTATCGCGACCGGGGC
Source organism: Vicinamibacterales bacterium (assembly GCA_050250175.1). GTDB lineage: Bacteria > Acidobacteriota > Vicinamibacteria > Vicinamibacterales > CAVVIG01 > JBFWPD01. The sequence goes on along the minus strand of JBFWPD010000528.1, from coordinate 2,054 downwards.
CCTGGAGCGACCGCTCGTTTTCCCGGGCAACGATCGTCCAGGTGTGATGCTTGCGGGCGCCGTGCAGCGTTACCTCCGGGAGTTCGGCGTCGCCGCGGGTCGTCGTGTCGCGATCTTCACGAACAATGATTCCGCATACGAATGTGCCGGGACGCTCGCAGCATGCGGCGTGGATGTCGTCGCTGTCATCGACAGTCGCGAGCATCCGTCGTCGGCCCGTCCGTCCGACGTGAGCCGCATACTGACCGGGGCGCGCGTCGTGGGGACGTCCGGTTCGCCTAGCCTCGGTCAAGTGATCGTCGCGGATCAGCGTGGCCGGCGGCACCGTCTCGATGTGGATGTGCTCGCGATGTCCGGTGGCCTGAATCCGACTCTGCACCTGTACACTCAGGCGGGTGGCGCGTTGAGCTGGGACCGGACCGCCTCGCAGTTCAGGCCGAGCGCGGTTTTGCCGGAACTTGATGTGGCTGGAGATGCAAGCGGCACCGATGTACGCATCGAGCCACTTTGGCGGGTAGCGGGTCACGGCAAGGCCTTCGTCGATTTCCAGAACGACGTGTCGGTCGACGACGTGGAGCTTGCCGCACGCGAGAACTACCGGTCGGTCGAACACCTGAAGCGCTACACGACACTTGGCATGGCGCCCGATCAGGGCAAAACCTCGAACGTCTCCGCCCTGGCGATCATGTCGGAGCTCACCGGCGATGCGCCCGGCCTGCTCGGCAGCGTGCGCAGCCGGTTCCCTTACACGCCAGTTGCGATCGGCGCATTCGCCGGCCCGGCCCGTCGCTCGCTGCTCCGGCCGCTCAGGCGCATGCCGCTGCATTCGTTGCATCACAGCCTGGGAGCGAGTTTCGACGAGTATGGTGGCTGGGCACGGCCCGCGGGTTACCCGGCACCGGGTGAGTCGGCCCTCGCCGCAGAGCAGCGAGAGTCGCTCGCGGTGCGCCGCAGCGTCGGGCTGTTCGATGCGTCCCCGCTTGGAAAGATCGAAGTGGTAGGCCCGGATGCCGCCACGTTTCTCGATCGTGTCTATGCGAACACGATCTCGACGCTGGCCGAAGGCCGAGTCCGCTATGGACTGATGCTGAGTGAGCAGGGTGTCATTATCGATGATGGCGTAGTGGCGCGGCTAGAGACTGATCGCTTTCTGGTCGGTACGACGAGCGGCGGTGCTGCGCGTATCGCTGCGATGCTGGAGGAATGGCTGCAGGGTGAATGGCCAGACCTGCGGGTCTTGGTCGCACCGGTCACCACCGCGCGGTCGGTCGTGACCGTCAGCGGGCCCAAGGCCCGTGACACGATGCTCGCTGCGGGTGTCGACTTTCCCATCGATGCGAAGGCGTTCCCGCACATGTCGTTTCGCAGCGGGACCGTTGCCGGGACCGCGGCTCGCGTGTCGAGGGTCAGCTTCACTGGCGAGGTGTCCTACGAGATCGAGGTCGACAACGCAGACATCGAGCTGCTGTGGATCTCATTGACACGCGCCGGCGCGCCTTGGGGGATCGCACCGATCGGCATCGATGCCTGGTCGCTGCTCCGACTCGAGAAGGGCTACCTGCATGTCGGCGCGGATACCGACGGCACTACCTGTCCGGATGACATTGGCTGGGGTCACGTGCTCAAGCGTGAACAGGACTTCATCGGGCGCCGTTCGCTGACGCGTCCCGCCATATCCGATCCGACCCGTTACCAGCTCGTCGGGCTCGAGCCGCTGAACGGCTTAGCGCTGCCACCCGGGACTCACGTCAGGGCCACCGAGAAGGATCGCGGTAGCGAAGGCTACATTACGTCGAGCGGGTACAGCCCGACACTCGGTCGCTGGGTTGCACTCGCCCTGGTGCAGCGAGGCCGCGCTCGCGAGGGCGAGGTCGTCACGCTGGTCACCGGCAACGGACGCGGGCAGGCGCGGATCACGCGTCCGGGCAGCTACGACCCGGACGGCGAGCGCCTGCGCGCCTGAGGAGATGAACTATTGTCCAGCATTAGTGCCTCCGAGCCACCGATTGATTCAGCCGTGACGGTCGATTGGCGGTCCGTCACCGTTAACGTGC
>JBFWPD010000527.1:0-3124 GCA_050250175.1 Vicinamibacterales bacterium | reverse complement strand
ACTCGCCACCGTGGTGATTGGCGGGCTCATCACTTCGACGATTCTGACGCTTCTCGTCTTGCCTTCGCTGTACGTCTGGTGGTTTGGCCGTTCTGAACGTTGATGCGGCGAGCGTGCCCGTCGATGTCAGCGCTGGATCAACACGACGTAGTCGACCGTTCGGAAGCCCACGAATAGGGCCCGGCACTCTTGGCCCGCGGATGAGTCGCATCAAGTGGAGGGAACAATGTACGGGTCTACTCGAGCAGCAATGGTTGGTATGACTCTTACTGTATTCACCGTGGTGCTGTGGTTTGTCGCTGCACCCTGGTGGCTCACCACGATTGTTGGCTGCCTTGGCGGTGGGCTTCTGATGGGATGGATGTCTGCCGAAGTGAGGCGGAAGCTGTCGAAGCCACAAGGGCACTAGGAGAGGCGGAGCGTGACCCTGTGGCACTCACGATCTCAGTGCGACGGCTGGCGCTTTCAATGTGTCGGTCGGGATCTGGGCATGAGACCAGTGAATTCGTCGTCATCGGAGGTGGCTGCGGATGCGGGGTAGCCTCGATAGTAGTAGCGACGACGTGCACGACAATCACCATCCTTCAGAGGAGATCTCCATGACGACCCGATTCAGGAAAGAGGCAGCAATGTACTTCGCTGGGGCGATGGCGTGGCATGCGCTCACTCATCTCGCGCTCGCCGCGCTGAAGAGCGAGGAGCCACACAAGCGATTAGGCATCACGATGACTCCGGCCCGAAATGCGGCGGCTGCCGCAGTCTGGGCCGGCGTTGCCGTGGCGTTGGTACGATACGCGCGGACAGGTCAACATACGCTGCCAGCTGCGTAATGTCCACGCGCCTGACCGAAACCCTGGTTCATACACGGAGCGGGCCGATTGCAGCGCCGATCATTCGATATCACCGGCTCACGCGCGGCGCCGTCACCGACCCGAACACCATCGTCTTCAGGATCGACCAGGCACCGATGTTCCTGACCTGGTGATTGCAACGATCATCGCGCTGGTCGTGATGAGCGGTGCGTTTCGCATCATGCGGTTGCAGCAGTGAAGCGAGGAACCGATCGGCTGGATGGAACCGCAGGGGACCGGGCACGGTCGCGGGGACGCTCAGGTAGGGCATCATCGCGGGTGTCAGGACACGTGCTGGAGATAGCAGTAGGTACTGGCCAAAACCCTTCCGAGTACGTCTGGTGGTTTGGTCGCTCTGAACGTTGACCGTGCTTGGGCGCATGCATGCACGGATTCCGCGGAGGTGGAGACCGCGCTTGGAGCGAGCATGGCTGGCAATCACCACTTTGGTAGATCGGAGCAGGAATCCGAGCAATATCAGCGCCGCGTGTTGCTACAGGTATTCCTCCTCAATGTGTTGCTGTCGAGCAGCCTCGCAACAGCCGGCGTGTTCGCCGACTCCAGTGGCCTGATCGCGAATGCTCTGGACAACGCGTCGGATAGCGCCGTGTATGCCGTCAGCTACTTCGCAGTCGGTGGCTCCTTCCGGCGCAAGGCAATTGCGTCGTCGCGGAGATCGCTGCACTCGCCTTCTTTGTCTTCGTGCGCAGAGTCAGGCCGCCGGACCTCAAAAAATCGCGCTTGACTCTGGAGCGTACTCCAGACTGCATAGTGAAGTCGTGGAGAACTGCTGCAGCGCCGGGAACGCCGTGGTCGTCAGCCCGCGTGCGGCATGCTCCCGATGTGGGTCGAAGGGTGCGCCTGTCGACCTGCTCACCGTCAAGGCGCTGCTCACGGAGACCGCGCTTCGCCGTTTGGTGCCTGCCCGACTGTACTTTTGTCGAGAGCCGGGGTGCTCGGCGGTGTACTTCGGCACCGACGGCCAGATGTACACCAGCACGGATGTTCGTGTCGCCGTTTGGCAGAAGCAACCGGCCGGCCATCGACGAATTTGCTATTGCTTCGACGAGAACGAGGCGTCGATCCTGCGCGAGCTGATCGAGGCGGGCCGATGTGGCGCCGTTCAACGGGTCCGTGACCATATCGCCGCGGATCGTTGCGCCTGCGGGGTGCGGAACCCAAGCGGCACGTGCTGCCTCGGCGATCTCATGCAGGCCGTCGCGCGTCTTGAGTCCGGTTGGATCCCTGCGGTCGAGAAGGAAGGCAATGGCTAACGCATATCGCATCAGTGAAGTCGCACAAATGGCGGGCGTCACGCCTGACACGATTCGCTACTACGAGCGGCTCGGGGTGCTGCCGCGCCCACCGCGCACGGCAGGTGGGCTGCGCGCGTATGGTGACGACGCGCTTCCGCGGGTGCGCTTCGTTCAACAGGCCCAGGCGTTGGGTTTGACGTTGAAGGACGTGAAAGAGCTCGTCGCGAATGAGGGCCGAGCGGGTCATCAGCGATGCCGTCGCGTCCGTGATCTCCTGAAGACGCGCCTCGCCGACGTCGATGCTCGGATCGGAGAGATGCAGGCATTTCGCCGCACGCTCCGCAGCCATTTGAGCGAGTGCGAACGCGCATTGGAGCAGGACACACCGGTCTGCCCCGTGATGATCGAGTTGCGAGGGCGCAGTCAATGAAGACGGCTCTCGCTGCCATCTTGGCGGCCGGCGTCGCATCGGCGTGCTGCATCGGACCGGTAGCGTTTGTGGTCCTCGGTGTCGGCGCGTTTGGAGCCTCTCTTGCCGCACTGGAGCCGTACCGGCCCGCACTGCTCGGCGTGACGGCGGTGCTGCTTGGCGGTGCATTTTACGTCGCCTACCGCCCGACGTCCGATTGCGACGCGTGCTCACCGGCAGTCCGGAGGCGTACTCGGATCGCCGTATGGATTGCGGCGGCGCTCGCTGCTGCGCTTGTCACATTTCCGTACTACGTTGGATATCTGTTCTGAAGGAGGACGTATGCGAAAGGTTTTGGTGCTCATCGCTGCGATTGCGTTCGCCGGCATCGCGACGGCAACAGCGACACGCATGCTGGCAACCCAGGCCCAGCCGGCCCAGGCGACGAAGGTCTGCACGGTGAAGGTAACGGGTATGACCTGCTCTGGCTGTGAAGCGGCAGTCAGGATCGCGGCCGAACAGATCGATGGTGTGAAGGACGCGAAGGCCAGCTACACGATGGGTACGGCGGAGATCACCTACGATCCGGCGAAGACTGCCCCAGACGC
>JBFWPD010000526.1:0-3130 GCA_050250175.1 Vicinamibacterales bacterium | reverse complement strand
TGTAGTCGATCGGCGCGATGCCGAAGAGATCGGCCACCAGCTTGTAGCTTCCGCACGTCGCTTCGAGGCCCAGCACCACGAGCTCACGCATCTGTTCCCGCGTAAGGTCGCGTCTGATGAAGGGTTCGTACGCTACGTGCCAGAATGACTCCCCCTTCCTTGCGATGCGATCGAAAAGACTCTCAGCCACCGGGGGAAGCGGAGCCGACCGGGCTTTCAGTGGAGTCCTGGCCTTCGGCAATTCGAAGGCCCGGAGTATGCCCCCTCGGTGACAGACAATCGTGCGTTCAATCGTGTTTCGCAATTCACGGATGTTCCCGGGCCACCTGTAGTCCTTGAGAGCTTCAAATGCCTCGGGGCTGACAACCGGTTGAGGCAACTGATACTCGCCACAGATGTGGTCGATGAAGTGGCGGGCCAGCAGAGGCACATCCTCGATCCGCTCGCGAAGCGCGGGGACGGAGATCTCCACGACGTTCAAGCGATAAAAGAGATCTTCCCGGAAGGCGCCCTGCTCCACCATGCGCTTCAACGAACGATGCGTCGTCGCGACGACGCGTACATCCAGGACGGGCGTCGTCAGTCCGCCGACCGGCTGAATCTCGCCGGTTTCAAGAAAGCGCAGAAGCAGCGCCTGCATCCGCAACGACATCTCGCTGACTTCATCAAGCAGAGCGGTGCCGCCGTGAGCAACACGCAGCAGGCCGTCACGGTCGCGGAACGCTCCGGTGAAGCTGCCGCGCACATGGCCGAACAGCTCGCCTTCCAGGAGCGACTCAGGCAGGCCCACACAGTTGACACTGACAAACGAGCCCCTGCGCCTGGCCCCGCGGGCGTGAATCAGGCGAGCTGCGATCTCTTTGCCTGACCCGCTCTCTCCGGTAATGAGGACCTTGGCGTCGGACGCCGCGGCGCAATCGATCTGGCGAACAAGCGTCCGCGCCGCCGCGCTCATGCCGACAAGCAGCTGCTGAGGCGCCGCGCTGGGGGCTGTTGCTGACAACTACACCAGCGATTCTTGCGGCACGCCGTCAGCCGGGAAGCCGCTGGACCGCAGGTCAGCCGAGTCGTCGGACTCCGCGACAAGTGGTTGAAACGGCAGGTGACAATCGTACTTCCGGATAGCACGCATGAAGCGGCGATAGTCCCGCTCCCCGAGATTGAAAAGAGGCAGCAAGCCTCGATAGCTGTCGCGGCTCTTCGCGAGTCCGAGCTTCAGCACCTGTCGGACAGCATCGCGCGTCAGATCACGCGACTCGAAGGGCTCGAACACCGCCGACCAGAACGACTCGCCATCCTGCGTCATGCGCGCAAGCAGGGCTTCCGGGCTCGGCTCCCCTTCGGCACGCCGCCCGCCATCGCGCTTCAGAACCTCTTCGGGAAGATCGCACAGGCCGATTCGACCGTACGAGCGGCGGACCAGGATCTGCTCCATGATGTTCCGCAGCTCGCGTACGTTGCCCGGCCAGTGATAGCTCTCGAGCGCGGCGACCGCGTCGTCGGCGAACTCGAGAGGGGCCGCATTCGCCTGCGCGCTGAAGACGCGGAGAAAGTGTCTCGCCAAGGGGAGGACGTCTTCCGGACGCTCCCGCAGCGGTTCGATTTCAAGGTGGATCACGTTGATCCGATAGAACAGATCCTCGCGAAACGATCCCCGGGCAACCTCCTCGTCGAGACGGCGGTTGGTCGCGACGATGACGCGGACGTCGGCCTTTCGCGTGACCTGTCCTCCACCCACGCGCTGCAACTCGCCGGTTTCGAGAAAGCGCAGGAGGAGGCTCTGCATCCGCAGGCTCATCTCCCCGACTTCATCAAGGAAGACCGTCCCGTGATTCGCGAGTTCCAGACGACCCGGACGATCGCGATACGCTCCTGTGAAGCTTCCCTTCTCGTGGCCAAAGAGCTCGCTCTCGAGCAAGGTCTCCGGCAGCCCGGCGCAGTTGATGATCACGAACGGTGCGGCGCGGCGGCGGCTGCGTACGTGAATCAGGCGGGCGACGACCTCTTTCCCGACGCCGCTGTCGCCCGTGATCATGATTTTCGCCTCTGAGCGGGCGGCAACCGTGACGTCGTGATCGAGTCTCCGGAGCTCCGCGCTCCGGCCGACAAGAGCCGGTTCGAACGGGACACCGCTCTCTACAGGCTCTGCGAGCAGCCCCGCGGCACTTGATACAGGCATCAGCGTCGGCAATTTTCCGACGCCACCGGCGGCCAGGCCATGGCACGAGGGTGGGGGCCAAGGGGCACAAGAGTCTCAAGTGGCAGCTAGAATGTGCCAGTAAGAGACACGAGTTACATATACGACAGACAAACAGACCGACCTCCGGCGTCCCTGACGGAGGTGTTGGTCGATGCGGCGCAGGGGCCTCGAGCCGGCCGCGCCCCACAACATCTTGTCTTGCTGGTAGTTGCCTGACGGAGACGCTCGAGGAGGCTAGCGTCGGGTCACAAGCTGGTGATTGATGGCGAACATCGCCAGTTCGAGGCGATTCGAGACTCCGAGCTTGTCGAAGACGTTCGTGACGTGATGCTTCACCGTGTCTTCGGTTACTCCCAGTTGACGGGCGATATCCCGGTTGGTCAGTCCATCGACGACGGCCGCGACGACTTCCTGCTCGCGCCGGGTGAGTCTGAAGCGTCCGGTGCCTGACTTCTGATGCCCCTCCGCATCCTTCCGGGCCTGCTGCAACACGGCCACGAGATCCGCGATCGCTTCGCTCCCGATCCAGTACTGGCCGTTCATGACGCAGCGAATGCTCTTGAAGAGGACCTCGGTAGCGGAGTCCTTGAGGACAACGCCGAAAGCACCCGCCTGCAGAGCCCTCAGGACATCGGCCCTCTCGATGGCCGCAGTCAACAGGATCGTCTTCACCTGGGTGCCGTTCTCCGCGAGGACGCGAAGCACCTCGAGGCCGGGCATGCGAGGCATCGCCAGGTCGAGCAGCAGGACATCCGGCCGCAATCCTCGAACGATCTCGAGGACACGCTCGCCATCCGACGCCTCACCAACGACCGTAAACCCATGGTCGGCTTCGAGAAGGCGCTTGAGGCCGTCCCTGAAGATCGGATGGTCGTCGGCAATCGCGACGCGAACTGGCTTCTCTGACACGGCTCCCTCAGAATCGCCGAG
>JBFWPD010000525.1:0-3143 GCA_050250175.1 Vicinamibacterales bacterium | reverse complement strand
GACCGGGATAGCGCTTGTCGATCGAGATGATGACGAGGTTGTGAAAGATTCCAGCGGCCGGAAAGTGCATGTCCACGATCTCGGGAAGCGTCTTCTGGATCATGGGCAGGAAAATCCGTTCGCTGGCCATGCCGAGATAGAAGTCCTCCATCGGAGGAATCCCCACGACCGTCGTCAGATACGTCGGCTTCCTGCGGCGCGTCACACACGTCAGGTGAAACACCGGATAGTCGTCGGGCTGCGAGTAGAAGCCCGTGTGATCGCCGAAGGGCCCCTCCCGGCGGCGCTCCCCCGGATCGACGTATCCCTCGAGGACGATGTGTGCGCTGGCCGGGACTTCGAGAGCGACCGTGATGCACTTGACCAGATCGATGCGGCGTCTCGACAGGAATCCTCCGAGGAGCAACTCGTCGAGCCCCTCCGGCATCGGCGCCGTCGCGCAGTAGGTCAGAATCGGTTCGGGACTGAGCGCTACGGCGACCTCGAGCCTTCGGCCCAGCCGTTCGGCGACACGGTGATGCTGCGCTCCGCCCTTGTGCCGCTGCCAGTGCATGCCGGTGGTCCGGCTGTCGAAGACCTGCATGCGATACGTGCCGATGTTCCGCATGCCCGTCTCCGGATCCTTCGTGAAGACGAGCGGCAGCGTGATGAAGGGGCCGCCATCCTCGGGCCAGCACGTGATGATCGGCAGATCGTCGAGGGTGCCGTTCTTCTGCACGATTTCCTGGCAGGGAGCGTCCTTGACCGTGCGCGGCATCAGATCCTTCAACCGCGACACCATCGGCAGCATCCTGAGCGCGCCCATGATGCCTTCCGGCATCTGCGGCGTCATCAGCTCGTCGATCTCGGTCGCGAGCTGGTCGAGGTTCCGCACACCCAGCGCAAGGCACATGCGCTCGAGCGATCCGAAGACATTGCTCGCGACCGGCATGTCATAGCCTTCGGGCTTCTCGAACAACAGTGCCGGCCCGCCATCGGGCATCTTGCACGCCTTGTCGGTGACCGCAGCAATCTCGAGGTCGGTGCTGATCGGCTCGGCAACGCGGGCGAGCCGTCCGCGCTTGTCGAGATCGGTGAGGAAGTCGTTCAGATCGGGGTACATCAGCCCTGTCGTGAGCGAAACGTGTCAGGACGGGACACGAAGGCACCAAGGCACGAAGGCGCGAAATAGCAGCTCATTCCGGAAACGGCCTCGTGTGTTCGTGCCTTCGTGATCCGTCTTCGTGCCTTCGTGACTCCAGCTCGATGGCCATTCTATCGGCGATCTGCTGCGCGAGTTCCAGCGCGCGGCGTCCCTGCTCGCCCGTCACCGCCGGCGCCCGCTTTGCGGTCACGGCCGCGACGAAGTCCGCCAGCTCTCGCTGAAGCGGCTCGCCCGGCGTCACGGGCACGTCGCCTCCCTGAATCGAAGGCATCGTCCCCGAGCCTGCCACGATGGTCCAGCGTTCGAGCTTCTGGGCGGCGTAGTCGATGGACACGTACGCCGCGGGCTGGAAGAAGCGTATCTTCCTCACGCGATCGCGGCTGATGCGGCTCGCCGTGATGTTCGCGATGCACCCATTCGCGAACCGCAGCCTCGCGTTGGCGATGTCGATCCGCGTCGTCAGGACAGGCACGCCCACCGCCTCGATGGACGTGACCTCGGACGGCACGATCGAGAGGACCACGTCGAGGTCGTGAATCATCAGGTCGAACACGACGTCGATGTCGAGGCTGCGCTCCGGAAACGCCCCCAGACGATGCACTTCGATGAAGCGGGGATTGGCAAGCAGCGGGCGCGCCGCCTCGACCGCCGGGTTGAAGCGCTCCGTATGCCCAACCGCCACGGCGGCGCCGGAACGGGCGGCCGCGCGCAGCATGGCATCTGCCTCGTCCAGGGAGCGTGCCATGGGTTTCTCGACCAGCACCGGAACACCGGCTTCGAGAAAAGGCACCGCGATCTCGCTGTGAACAGCCGTCGGCACCGCGAGCGTGACCGCGTCGACCTGGCCGTTCAATTCACGAGCGTCGTAGACCGCACGCGTCCCGGTCGCCGCGGCGATCTCGTCGGCCCTCGCCCGGTTCGTGTCGACGACGGCAACGAGCTCGGCGCCAGGAAGCGTCGACAGAATGCGGGCATGATGACGCCCGAGGGATCCCACTCCGACGACTGCTATCCGGATCATGGCAAATGCAACGCAAATCTGGTCATTTGGTCATCTCGTGATCTCGTCATCTGATTGGCCATTGAATGACCAAATGACCAGATTCACGCATCGCCCCGCCCCACAATGGCGATGCCGGCCGTATCGGCTGCCTGAATGATTGCCTCGCCGTCAATCATGAGGGTCTTGCCTGCATCCACGGAGAGCGCCGTCGCACCGGCCCTCTGCATCGTCTCGATGGTCGAGACACCGACCACGGGGACGTCGAAGCGCATGTCCTGCTTCGGCTTGGCGACCTTGACGACGTGGACGCCGGCGCCGGCGAGCTCGCCGGCGCGCGTGATCACGGCGTCGGTCCCCTCCATCGCCTCGATCGCCACGACGGCGGCCGATTTCAACGCGATCGTCTGACCGATATCCAGGCCCGCGATCGTGTCTGCAATGCGGTACCCGAGATCGAAGTCCTTCTGCTCGTCTTCGCCCGGCGAGCGGCGCGTCAGCACACCGGTACGCGCGAGCAGCGGAGAAAGAAGCGCCGTCGAGTCGATCAGGGTGATTCCGCGTTCCTTCAGCGCGTCGGCGACTGCCGCGATGATCGCGTCCGTGTTCCTGGTCTTGAGCTTCATCAGCACGCCAATGGCCGTCAGATCCGGAACGATGTCCGAAAACAGCTTGGTGTGCTTGACCTGTCCGGCCATGACGGCCTCGGACACGCCGGCACGCTCGAGGATCTTCATCCAGGTGCCCAGCTGCCCGAGTGAGACCCAATGGAAGTCGGCGGCCGGCTTCCGCGCCGCGACGGCTTCGAGATCGGGAAAGGCTTCTTCCTTGAGGGCGATGATGGTGACCTGGTAGCCCGCCTTCCTGGCGGCCTCGAGCACCAGGAATGGAAATCGTCCGTTGCCGGCTATCAGGCCCAGACGCCGATCATTCATCCGCCACCATTTCCTCGACGCGCGTGGTGGCGCGCCGGAGGATGACACCCCGTTCGGATGTGCG
>JBFWPD010000524.1:0-3145 GCA_050250175.1 Vicinamibacterales bacterium | reverse complement strand
GCGTAAGGTCACGGGATTCATCAAGCTCCATGTGCCGGGCGGACAGGCCAACCCGGCCCCGCCGGTCGGTCCCGCGCTGGGACAGCACGGCGTCAACATCATGGAGTTCTGCAAGCAGTTCAACGCGAAGACGCAGGACAAGCTGGGACTGACGATCCCGGTCGAGATCACCGTCTACGCGGACCGCTCTTTCACGTTCATCACCAAGACGCCGCCCGCGTCGGTGCTGATCCGCAAGACGCTGAACCTCGCGAAGGGCTCGGGTCAGCCGAACAAAGAGAAGGTCGGTCAGATCACCAGGAAGCAGCTCGAAGAGATCGCGAAGACGAAGATGCCGGACCTGAACACGACGAGCCTCGAGTCGGCCGTGCGCATGATCGCGGGTACGGCGCGCTCCATGGGCGTCGTGGTCGTCGAGTAGGAACGAGTAGGCAGTAGGAAAAGCGAAGCAGGCGTAGCGGGGCGAAGCGACCCCGGCCCGTACCACCGGCTGTGAGCCGTCAGCGGTGGGAGGGTATACGAATCGGCTCGGTCGAGTATGTCCAGAATCGGTAAGAAGTACGCGGCGGCCCGCGCGGGGCTGCCCGAAGGTGCGACCTTCGCACCCGACGAGGCGGTGAAGCTGGTCAAGTCGATGTCGTTCGCGAAGTTCGACGAAACCGTCGACATCGCCGCTCGCCTCGGCGTGGACCCGCGGCAGGCGGACCAGCTCGTGCGCGGGACGGTCGTGCTCCCGCACGGAACCGGTAAGTCGGTGCGCGTGCTCGTGCTGGCACAGGGTCCCAAGGAGCAGGAGGCTCGCGACGCCGGCGCCGACTTCGTGGGCGTCGACTTCATCGCCAAGATCCAGGGGGGCTGGCTGGACTTCGACGTCTGCGTCGCCACCCCTGACCTCATGGGCAAAGTCGGTCCCTTGGGCCGTCTGCTCGGCCCTCGCGGCCTCATGCCCACGCCCAAGGCGGGCACGGTGACCTTCGACGTCGCCAAGGCCGTGAAGGAGATCAAGGGCGGTAAGATCGAGTTCCGCGTCGACAAGCAGGGCAACGTGCACGGCCAGATCGGCAAGGTGTCGTTCTCCGAGAAACAGCTCGCCGAGAACCTGGGCGCGTTCATGGATCAGATCGTGCGCTCGAAGCCCGCGGGCGCGAAGGGCACGTACCTCAGGAGCCTGACCGTGTCGAGCACGATGGGCCCTGGCGTCGCCATCGATCCGAACCTCTACCGCAAGGCCTAGGGACGACCATGGAACGCCACGAGAAAGACACGCTGGTCGCCGAGTTGAAGGAGCGCATCGGCCGCGCTCCCGCGCTTTACCTCACGGACTTCACGGGCTTGAACGTGCACGCGATGACGAAGCTGCGGCGCTCGCTGCGCGCGTCGGGAGCGGAGTACGTGGTCGTGAAGAACCGCCTCGCGCAGAAAGCCTTCGAGGCGACGGAAGGGTTTCCCGACGTCACCGGCACGCTCGAAGGTCCGACCGGGCTGGTGTTCGGCTACGAAGACATCGTCGCCGCGGCCAAGGCGCTGAAGGACTTCGCCAAGGAGAACGAAGACCGCCCCACTGTGAAGTTGGGCGTGATGGATGGCAAGGTCATCGATGCAGCCGCGGTCACGCGCCTGGCCACTTTGCCGTCGCGCGAGCAGCTGCTCGCCGAGCTGGCCGGCGCGATGCAGGCGCCGATCGCGCAGCTGGCGTGGGCGTTGGAGGCGAAGGTGCAGGAGATGGCCGGGCTGCTGGAGGCGCTGAAGAACGAGCGCGAGCAGGCGGGGTGAGTCGTGGGGCAGTGATTTTCGGGTCGTAGGACGTTGGACAATCTCGAGTAAACGAGCGGGTGAACCATCAGGGAGGAATGAACGACATGGCGACGAAACACGAGGAGCTCCTCGAAACCATCGGCGGAATGACCGTGCTCGAGCTCTCCGAGTTCGTGGACGCCTTCAAGACGAAGTTCAACGTCACGGCTGTCGCGGCACCGGTCGCGGTGGCGGGCGGCGGCGGAGCGGCCGCGGCCGAGGCGGTAGCCGAGAAGGAGGAGTTCGACGTGGTGCTCCAGGCCGTGGGCGACAAGAAGATCCAGGTGATCAAGGTCGTTCGCGAGCTGACCGGTCTCGGCCTGAAGGAGGCCAAGGACCTGGTCGACGGCGCGCCCGGCACGCTGAAGGAGAGTGCCTCGAAGGCCGAGGCGGCCGACATGAAGGCCAAGCTCGAGGAAGTCGGCGCTACCATCGTCGTGAAGTAAGAGAGCCCGGGTCGATTCGCCTCCGTGCACGGACGGCGTACGCCAGGGCGCGCGGTTCAGCCGCGCGATGGTTCCGGCCAGTTCGGCTCAGCCGCACGGTCGTCGCGCGAGCACGCGCGGCGACCGTGCGCAGCCGTGCTCGTCGCATTCAGAACTCGTGACGCGTTCTTGCCCGTTGCTCGGGTGAGATCGTAAGGGGGACTCCGTTGGAAATCCGCAAAGACAATCGGCCGATCCTGAGCTTCGCCAAGCTGCCCTCGGTCATGCCGATGCCGAACCTACTCGACGTTCAGCTGCAGTCGTTCGACAAGCTGATCCAGTCGAATCCCGAAGAGCAGTGGGACTTCGGTCTCGACCGCGTGTTCGCCGAGATCTTCCCGATCTCGGACGTGAATGAGCACTTCACGCTGGAATACGTGTCGACCTCGCTCGGTGAGCCGAAGTATTCGGTCGAGGAGTGCATCGAACGCGACATGACCTACGCGGCGCCGCTGAAGGCGACGCTGCGCCTGATCGTGTGGGAGCGTCCGCCCGAGGAAGAGGAAGCGCTCATCGACGGCCAGCCCCAGCCGCCCAAGCCCAAGAAGAAGAAGAAGCCGTCGATCCCGCTCGAGGATCGCCGCCCTCAGGACATCATCGAGAAGGAAGTCTACCTCGGCGACCTGCCGCTCATCACCGAGCTGGGCACGTTCATCGTGAATGGCGCCGAGCGCGTGGTGGTCAGCCAGCTGCATCGCTCTCCCGGCGTCGTCTTCGAGGAGACGATCCACCCGAACGGCACCAAGCTCTACAGCGCGCGGATCATTCCCTTCCGCGGGTCGTGGGTCGAGTTCACGCTCGACATCAACGACATCTGCTACGTCCACATCGACAAGAAGAAGAAGTTCCCGGCGACCGCGCTGCTG
>JBFWPD010000523.1:0-3149 GCA_050250175.1 Vicinamibacterales bacterium | reverse complement strand
AGTCACGGTCGCACTGCTCACCGGCCTCCAGGCTCGTCACCCAGAGGCCGTTGATGACCACCCCCCGGAGGGTGGTTGATGTGGTCGGGCCGAGAGGATTTGAACCTCCGACCACCTGAACCCCATTAGGGTGCTCGACCTTCGACGGATTGTCGCCGGGTGTCGTGTTGTGTCGCCCGACGTCGTCCACCAGGAGAGAATCGCGATTCGTCGTCTCCGTCATCGTCGCCTTGTGTCGCCACATGTTGCCTTGTATCGGGACCCGTAACTACCAAGCGTAACTACCAACCTTTCGACGCCAGTCGTTTGCCGAGCATCCGGGCATGGGTGTCGAACGGAATGTCGACTTGAACTGCGTTCGATTGCGCTGGGACCCATCGTCGCCCTGTGTCCTCACGTGTCGCGTCGGCAACTGCCGGGCGTAACTGCGAGGGGCGATCGAGGACGAGCAGCACAAATCATCACCATAGCCGGCAAGGACGGACAACTGCGTGGTCCGGTACCAACGCTCCAGTTTGAAGGCGACAAGGGCGTCCTCGACGTCCGGGCCGCTCGATGGACGACCGGTTCAATGGGTGAACCTCGTCTGGCCAGGAATTGCCGGACGTTGGCTCTTGCGTCGATCTGCCGCCTTGGCAACTGCCTGAACTCGAGTCCTGGTAGCCGTCCTCAAGGTATGAATCTATCTCGGGAGGGACGCTCGCTGTAGCTGCCATCCGGATCTTCCCCCACGGTCTCTACATCCAGGCGATCATGGGCATGATTGTTCTTCCGTGATAAACTCTGGCGCCTCGACAGGGAGCACGCCTGTTACTGTTGCCGCCTCGCGAGTCGCAGTCACGGCCACCTGCAGCGCTTCGAGCGCCATCATCCGCTTCTCGGTATCGGCGTTGTCGAGCCACTCCCTCACCAGCCTGCAGGCCTGCTCCAGCATGGCCGCGTCGATGGGACGTTGCGCTGGTAGCGTTGTGGGAGAGAGAACCGCCAGGCGCTCCTCCAACAGTTGACGGCGACGGCGTAGCTCGTCACCCTCACTGCGGACAGTGTCGTCGTCGATCTCCCCGAAGGTGTAGAGACGGACCAGCCGCTTCTCGCGGTCCTTGAGACTGGCGACTTCCTTCTCCAGCCGCGCGCGCTCCTCGGCGTGATCTGGCTGCACCTCGGCAGTTTGCGCGCGTTCGTACTCGTTCAGGACGACTGACGGCCGCGACAGGACTTCTGTGACCTCGCGCCAGATGCCGTCTTCCAGGTCGATGGCTCGGACGTATCGGCCGTCGCAGCGCTGGCCGCTCAGTTTGTCGTAGGCGAAGCGGCAGCGATAGTAGGGGTAAGGCTTCCCCTTCACTTTGAGCGTCTGGCCGACCATCGAGGCACCACACACGCCACACTTCGTCCGTCCGCGCAACTCGTAAGTACGGGCCGGAGTCGGCGAGCGCCGGGTCCGCTCGGGATCGTTGAGGATGGCCTGGACGCGCTGCCAGAGCGTCTCGTCCACGATCTGCGGAGACGCGCCAACGATCTCGACATGGTCCTCTGCTGGCCGTTCCACCTGCTTGCGATGGAGTCGGCCATCCCGCCCGCGCGTCTTGATCCAGCGTGACCGACGGTAGACGAGCCGACCAACGTAGGACTCATTCTCCAGGACGCGCCGCACGCCAATCGGGTACCAGCGCCCACCCTCGAACGTGGTGATACGATCACGCCGCAACTCGGTGCAGACCCGGTCGAAGCTCCGCAACTCGGTGAATCGTGTGAAGATGCGCCGCACGACCTCAGACTGGTACGGCTCGATCTCGCGCTGTCCCGTGGCCGGGTTGTACACGTAGCCATAGCAGCCTCGTCCAAACGCCTGGGGGATGCGGCCCGACTTCGCGCGCTCCAACTTACCGCGCAGGGTGCGCTCGCTAATCTTCTCGCGCTCGACCTCGGCGGCAAATGCCCGGACTGACAGAATCAACTTGCCAACCGCCGTGTCCTCAAAGCGCTCGGTTACAAAATCCAGCCGAGCACCTGCCTCCTCGACCTCATCTACCAGTACCGCGAGCTTCTGTTGGTTCCGGGCAAGGCGGTCGATAGCGTAGGCCAAGAGAACATCTGCGCCGCCGTCGCGCAGAAGGCGGCGTACGCGCTCGATGCCGGGCCGGTCGAGTGAGAAGCCGCTGGCCGCATCGCGTACCGACTCGACAACCTGCCAGCCCTGCGCCCGAGCGAACTCCGTGCAGGCGCGCTCCTGCGTATCGAGCGAGGTGCCGTCACGCTCCTGGGCGTCAGTTGAGACTCGGCTGTAGAGGATTGCGCGCATCTGCCCGCTCCAAAGAGAATCTTGATTCATTCTATCACATTTAGATACACTCTTACCATGAATGAGATCACGGCGTGGCTACGGACTCCCGAAGCAGCAAAGTACCTCGGCGTGCATGAGGAGACGGTCCGACGATGGGCGCGGGAGAGCGCGATCCCGTCGGCAAAGCTCGGCAACCGGGGAGGGTTCCGATTTAGGCTTCGGGATCTGGACCGGTTCCTAGAATCGCGGTGTGGATAGCGGAAGGATGCGCTGCTACGGCCGGGTCGATCGAGGACGGGTCACCTGACTCGACGGGGCGCGAATGTGCCCAACGCTGCGCCCGAACACGGACGAGCCGAACGCGGACATTCCCGGCGAGGATCGTCCAGAACAGACCGGCCGCCGCTACGATGTGCAGCAGGGGATCGAGGGGATAACGGTACTGGGGATAGGCGTCGTTGATAGCTATCGTGCAGAAGCCCAATCCTATCACCACCCCAAGCGGAACCAGGACCGGGCGCCGCGACGGATCCCGTATACCCCAGATCGCCGCGAGCGCGCCGCCGAGGATCAGGAGTCCGATCCAGTGCGAGGGCTGATAGAGATCGGCAATGGCCTCGGCGACGGCCACGCGTTCCTCCTGGCCGGGCCAGACCTCCGGAACGAGATTCGGGATCGCTCCGTCCGCGACCAGTTCTTCGAGTTCCTCCCCCTTCCAGGCTGAACGACGGTCGAGCGTGTGCTGGATGACGGACTCGTCCTGGCCGCCCAGACGTCCGGATACCGTCCACCAGGCCGCCGGAGATGAGTTGTTCGGCTCCCCCCTGACATCGAGACTGGTGCGGCGGAACACCGCCGCACCAGT
>JBFWPD010000522.1:0-3155 GCA_050250175.1 Vicinamibacterales bacterium | reverse complement strand
GCTCCGTCGGAGGTCCAGGGCGGATGCCCGGAATGAACGCCCCCTGCCGCTGCAGCGTCTTCGCCATCTGCTGCTGCTGGTACTGAACCATCGTGTAGAAGAACGTGAAGACGACCACGAGGACGAACACGATCAGCCAGTACCAGCCCGTGCCCACCCCACCGCGCGCGCCCTGGAACTGATTGACAAAGAAGTCGGCGACGCTGCCGACCCAGCCGCTCGAGCCGACGAAGTACGACGCGATGGTGGCCGGGAGGATCATGATCGAGAAGGCGAATATCAGCGGGATCATGCCGGCCATGTTGACTCGCAGCGGGATGTGGCTCTGCCCTTGCTGGCGGTACATCCGGCCGCCGCGGTAAGCCGACCGCGCGTACTGCACGGGCACCTTCCGCTGAGCCTCCTGGAAGAACACCACGAGGAAGATCAGGGCGAACGCGAAGAACACCATGGCGAGGATGCCGATGATCGACGTGGTGGAGAGGTTGGGGATCATGCCGGGAAGGCTGGCGACGATGCCGCCGAAGATGATGATCGAGACGCCGTTGCCGATGCCATGCTCAGTGATGAGCTCGCCGAGCCAGACGAGGAACATCGTCCCCGCGGTCAGCGTCATCAGGGTGGCCAGCGTGCCGATCGGGTGATCGACGATGCTGAAGTCCTGCACGACGGGGACGCCGCCCTGGTTGTTGATGAAGAGGATCTGCCCGTAGCCCTGGACGAATGCCATCGGCACGGAAAGCCAGTGGGTGTAGAGCTGGACGCGGCGGCGCCCCTGCTCGCCCTCCTCCTGGAGATTGCGCAGAGACGGGATGAGCGGCGTCAGCACCTGCATGATGATCGACGCCGTGATGAACGGGTACACGCCGAGGGCGGCGACGCTGAGGTTCTGGAGGGCGCCGCCCGAGAAGATGCTCAGAAAGTCGAGCAGGGAGTTGTCGTTGAAAGCCGACTCGAGCTGGGCGCGATCCACGTTCGGGATCGGGACATGGGCGACGAAGCGGAACACGACAAGAAGGGCCAGGGTGAAGAGCAGCTTGCGCCGCACCTCCTGCTGGCGGAAGGCGTCGACCATGGCCTGCAGCAGCCTCGGGCGTGATGCGGGCTGGGTGGTCATATCAGCTCTCCTGCACGGCCTTCACGGGAAGGACGGTGACGACGCCACCCGCGGCTTCGATCTTCTCGCGAGCCGAGGTGCTGAAGCGGTGCGCGGAGACATTGAGACGCTTGGCAAGGTCGCCCTCGCCGAGGATCACGAAGAACTCGGAGCCCTTGAGAAGGCCCGCGTCCTTGAGCACGGCCGGGGTCACGTCGGCGCCAGCATCGAAGCGATCGAGCGCCGCGAGGTTGATCGGCTTGTACTCGATGCGCCACTTGTTGTTGAAGCCACGAAGGACGTGGAACTTGCGGGAGATGGGGAACTGGCCACCCTGATGGGCGTCGTACGGATGCTTCTTACCGGAGCGGGCCTTCTGGCCTTTGGTGCCCCGGCCCGCAGTGGTTCCGTGCCCGCTGGCATTGCCGCGGCCCAGACGCTTCTTGGCGTGTGTCGCGCCCGCGTTGGGGCGCAGATCAGATGCGTTCAAGCTCATTCCGGGCTCACTTCCTGGACGTCCACTTCGTGGACGTCAACGAGGTGCGTGACCTTGTTGATCATTCCCCGCAGCGACGGGCTGTCCTCGTGCACGACGCTCTGGTTCAGGCGGCGCAATCCGAGCTTGCGGATGGTGTCCTTCTGATCCTGCTTGTAGCCGATGGCGCTCTTGCGCCAGGTGACCTGGACGGACGGCATATCAGGCGTCTCCCCGCTGGATCGCGAGCCGGCGAGCGCGTGCGCCCACCGGGTCACGCAGGTCGCCGAGGCCCTGGATGGTGGCGCGCGCGACATTGATCGGATTCCGGCTTCCGAGCGACTTCGCAAGGACGTCGGTCACACCCGCCGACTCCATGATGGCACGGACGGCGCCGCCGGCGATCACGCCGGTTCCATGGCTCGCGGGCTTGAGCATCACACGCGCGGCGCTGTATTCGGCGATGGTCGGATGGGCGATGGTGCCCTCGCGCATGGGGATGCGGACCATCTCCTTGCGGGCAAGCGTCGCGCCCTTGCGGATCGCCTCCGGGACCTCATTGGCCTTGCCGAGACCAATGCCGACACCGCCGTGGCCATCGCCGACGACGATGAGCGCACTGAAGCTGAAGCGCCGGCCGCCCTTGACGACCTTCGAGACGCGGTTGATGTAGATCACCTTCTCGGTGAGCTCTTCCTGGCCGGAATCGCCATGGCGGTCCCGATCTCGCGAGTCCCTGAAATCAGCCATTTAGAACCCCAATCCCGCTTCGCGAGCGGCGTCGGCAAGCGCGCGCACGCGGCCGTGATACTGGAAGCCGCCGCGGTCGAAGACGACGAGCTCGATGCCCTTCGCCTTCGCGCGTTCGGCGACCGCCTGGCCGACGACGCGTGCGCGCTCGGTCTTGGTCTTGTCCTTCACGGACGCCGAAAGGTCGGCGTCGAGGTCGCTGGCGGCGGCCAGGGTGCGCCCGACCGTGTCGTCGATGACCTGAGCGTAGATATGGCTCGCGCTGCGAAAGACGTTGAGGCGCGGGCGCTGCGTGGTGCCGCTGACGCGCTTGCGGACGCGGACATGCCGGCGCTTGCGGGCGAGGATGCTGGTGACCTGGCTCATTACTTGCCCACCTTTCCGGCCTTGCCCGCCTTGCGGCGAACGCGCTCACCCTGGTAGCGGATGCCCTTGCCCTTGTACGGCTCGGGTGGGCGAAGCTTGCGGATGTTGGCGGCCACCTGGCCGACCTGCTCCTTGTCGATGCCCTGAATGAGCACGCGCGGGCCTTCTACGGCGAAGGTGATACCCGCAGGCGGGGCAACAATCACCGGGTGGGAGAAGCCGAGCGCGAGCTGGAGGTTCGACCCCTGGAGCTGCGCGCGGTAGCCCACGCCCTGCACCTCGAGCGTCTTGGTGAAGCCCGCGGTGACCCCGGTCACCATGTTGCTCAAGAGCGTGCGCGAAAGGCCATGGAGCGCGGGCGCGTTCTGCTCGTCGTTGGGGCGCGTCACGTGGAGGAAGCCCTCCTCGTGATTGACCACCACCTGCTTCGGGAAGGTGCGGGCGAGCTCGCCCTTGGGGCCCTTCACC
>JBFWPD010000521.1:0-3164 GCA_050250175.1 Vicinamibacterales bacterium | reverse complement strand
CCGTGTTCGCGGCGGCGAAGCGATGCGAACGGACTCGTCCGTTCTTCGCGGCCGGATCCTTCGACTCGACGAGCGGCATGTGACAGTCGGCACAGGACTGAGGACGACGAGGGTAGTAGAAGGATCGCGCTCCTTCGCCGGAGACACCCGACGCCTGCCAGTTGTCGTAATCGTTGAAGCCCCGAAACCACCGATACGCGTTCACCGGCACATCCAGATGTACCTTGTGGCAGGCAGAACAGAACTCCGCCGTCTGTTCGCGATGGAACGGCTTGAGAAACGTCTCGCGGTGCGGTTTTGGATCGAGCGCAATGAGGAGATCGTGTGCCGCTCGAAGGATTGGCTGGTCGCTGACGGCCAGATCGTGCAGGGGCGGGTACTCGATCTCGAAGTGCCCCTGTCCCATCGTGCTGCCCACGTGCGTAATGGAATGGCACGACGTGCACGCCAGACCCGCCTGGGCCTCCGGCGTCTCGACCTGCGGTCCGATGGGCTGATCGAACCGACCGTTGAAGAGCAACGCATGATCGTGACAACCGGCGCACCATTTCGATGGCGTCGTGCCGACGACGTCCTGCATGTATTCGATGGATTTGCGATACCACTGATTGTTGAACGACGAGAACCGGTGCATCGAGGATTGCCACTCGTTGAAGATGTCCTCGTGGCATCGCCCGCACGTTTCGCTGGTCAGGAAGAAGTTCGACGGGATGAGCCCACGCCGGTTCGTGTCGGCTGGGGAGGGAAGGAAGGGACTGCCAGCTCGCCCTTCCGCGAGGGCCATCGACGGAGGGTCGATCGGATTCTCAATCCGATACCGGCCTGCCCATTCCGCGTCACGACGGTGACCAAGTACGAGCACCCAGCAGGCGACGGCCAGTGTGAGCAGCACGCCCGCGCGCGTACGTCTCGGTAACCCGCCGCTTCCTGCCTGCCCGGCGCGCTGCCATACGAGGACGCCAACGAGGACCGCACCACCGGTCGAGACCGCGACATGAACCAGAACCCAGGTCGCCTCGGCAACGGCGGCGCCGCGCCAGATGACGACCCCACCGAACACGGCGCCAAGAGCGGTGACCACGGCCGCAAGACGGGTGGGCCAGCCTCCGCCCAGGACCGGACGCAGGCTCACCCACGAGAGCACGGCGACGATCACGCCGAGAACGGGGTGAAGCCCCACGTGCACGTAGTGACCGATGGTCGCGGCGGACCAGGCCCACAGGTAGGCGGCATTCAAACAGAGGACGGCACCGCCGGCCAGGGCCAGCCGGACGTGGCGCGGAGTGCGCGAGGCGTGGCCTCGGAATCGGCTACCGGACACCATCGACGCCAGACTCGGTTCAGTTGAGCCCCAGCATCATACTGACGGAGCGCTCGGGCCACCATACCAAGTTGTAGGCAGTTGGAACAGACGAGAGTCGAAAGGCGAGAGGCGAAAGTCGAGAGTCCTGGCGAGAGGCGAAAGGCGAGAGTCCTGTCGAGAGGCGAGAGACGAGGGTCCCGACGAGGGTCCCGACGAGCGTCGAGAATCCGGTTACACCAGGAGCGCCGTCTTTCTGGGCGGATTGAAGAACGGCGTTTGAACCACGGTCGCTGGAGCGCGCTCTCGTCGAGCATCGACCGTCACCTCGTATTCCAGCTCCGTCCCGATCGCGGCCGCTTCGGCGGACACCGTCGCCAACGCGATGAGCTGCTTGAGCGCCGGTGACCAGGTCGTCGACGTCGCCTTGCCCACCTGCGCGCCCGCTTTGTAGAGAGGCACCGCTACACGCGACGCCGCGGCGGGCACCTGCGGCGGCAGGCCAGCCTGTTCGTGGAGCCGTTCGAACGCGTCCCAGTCGATCACGAGCCCCACGATGCGACGCGGGGAACCGCGGCGGTGCTCGGCGCGCAGCGCTGATCGCCCGACGAATGGCGCCTTCTCGAGGTGAACCAGACGCTCGAACCCCATTTCGAGCGGCGAATACTTGTGTGCTTCGATCAGCGCTTTCCGGCTGCTGAAGAAGTCCACATCGGTGAGCAGCAGCCCCGCCTCAATCCGCGCCACGTCGAGCGCCAGCATGCCAGCCGGACGGCCGCCATGACGAGGGGCAACGGAGAGAATCGCGTCCCAGACAGCCTCGGCGCGGTCGGCCGGCATCCAGATCTCGAAACCCAGGTCGCCGGTGTAACCGGTCCTCGACACGTCTACCGGCACGCCGGCTATCGTCGCGCTGGTCACGCGAAAGTACTTCAAGGCCTCAATGGGCGCGTCAGTCACTTCGGAGAGCAGCGCCAGAGATCGAGGCCCCTGCACCGCCAGCGCGGCCACGCGTTCGCTGACGTCCTCGACGCTCACGTGGAGACCACGTGCCTGCTCCAGGAACCAGCGCAAGCTGGGGTCCGCGGCCGTCCAGCGATAGATCTCGTCGCCCAGCCTCGCCACCGTCCCGTCGTCGATCACCTTGCCGTGTCCGTCGCACCAGGTGGTGTAGACAACCTGACCGGGAACCACCTGGCGCATGTCGCGGGTCACGACGCGGTCGATCAAACGCATGGCGTCGCGGCCGGTCACCAGATACTTGAACAGCGGCGAGATGTCGATGATGCCGGCTCCGTGACGGATAGCGGAGTACTCGTGTTCGTGGTGTGTCTCGAACGCACTCACGGCGTAGTATCCGGCCCATTCGCGATAGTTCAAGCTCGAACAGAGGGCGGCAGTTCGCGCGTGGAAGGGCGAGCCGACGGGCATCGACTCAGGGTATCGCATGTTGCGCGCTACAATCGCACACCATGACGCGGAGCCGGACGTACGACGCCATCGTCGTGGGCGGCGGGCACAACGGACTGACACATGCCGCCTACCTCGCTCGAGCCGGCCTGTCGGTCCTCGTGCTCGAGCGACGGCACCTCGTCGGAGGCGCAGCGGTCACGGAGGAAATCGTTCCCGGGTTCCACTTCTCCGTGTGTTCCTATGTGGTTTCCCTCCTGAGACCGGAAATCGTGCGGGAACTCGACCTCGCGCGCCACGGCCTCGACATTCTGCCCCTCGACGGCACCTTCACACCGCTCCAGGACGACTACCTGTGGCGTACGAACGATCACGCCCAGACGATTCGCGAAATCCGGCGTCACTCGCGAACCGATGCGGAAGCCTACGACGACTACGCCCTCTCCATGATGGA
>JBFWPD010000520.1:0-3178 GCA_050250175.1 Vicinamibacterales bacterium | reverse complement strand
CAGTATCAGGACGCCTACCTTGGGCTTCCCGAGAAGGCACGGCTCGGGGCAACCGCGGACAAGAAGAAGGGCGAGCTGCAGAAGGACGCGCGTCTCGCTCAGCTTCGTAAGCTCGCCAGCGTCGAGATGATGCCGACGCAGCAGTTGACCGACTTCGACAATCGGCTCCTCACGCTGCGATCCTGTTGGAGCCTCACGAAGCAGGACCTCGACATGCGGCCGCTCTGCCCGCACTGCGGCTATCGCCCGGTCGAGGAGCCCACGTCTTCTGCCGTCGCCAAGCTGCTCGACGACGTCGACGAGCAGCTCGATCGACTTGCCGACGAGTGGACGCGCACCCTGCTCGGTAACTTGGAGGACCCCACGGTCACGGCCAACATCGAGCTCCTTACGGACAGCAAAGGCAAGGCGGCTCTCGCCGCCTTTCTGAAGGAGCGCAAGCTTCCCACGTCGATCGAAACCGTCTTCGTGAAGGCGCTGCAGGAGGTGCTGTCGGGGCTGCAGAAGGTCGTGCTCAAGAAGGACGACCTTCACGCTGCGCTGCTTCGGGGAGGCGCGCCCTGCACCGTCTCGGAGCTTCGGGAGCGGTTCGAGGCTCACTTGGCAGAGCTGAACAAGGGCAAGGACAGCTCGAAGATCCGCATCGTGATCGAGTAGTTGAGGGGACACCGTGGCAAAGCAGACGCAGAAGAAACTCAACTTGTCCGCGCCCGTGTCGGCGTCCGGGCCTGTCGTGTGCCTCGGCCACAAGTTCGAGAGCGATGCCGCGCGGCGCGAGCACTTCACCTCGCTGCTCCGCGACAAGCTGAAGGACCCGGCGTTCAGGCGGTCGGAGGGCTTTCCGGTTGCCGACGACGAAGACATCCTTCGGATGTCCGATCCTCCGTACTACACGGCGTGCCCAAACCCGTTCCTCGCGGACCTGGTGGCGCACTACGGGAAAGCGTACAGAGCGACGGATTCCTACCACCGCGATCCATTCGCCATCGACGTCAGCGTTGGCAAGACGGACGCGCTGTACAAGGCGCACAGTTACCATACCAAGGTTCCCCACCTCGCGATCGTGCCGTCGATCCTGCACTACACGAAGCCAGTGGAGATTGTGCTCGATGGGTTCGCAGGCTCCGGCATGACCGGTGTTGCTGCGCTCTGGTGTGGTGCTGCGTCCGAGGCCTACCGCAAGGAACTCGAGGCCAAGTGGAAGCGCGATGGTTTGTCGACGCCCGAATGGGGTGCCCGGCAACCGGTGCTCAATGACCTGTCGCCCGCCGCTACGATGATCGCCGCTGGCTACACGCTGCCGTTCGATATCGACACGTTTAAGGCAGCGGGGCAGGCCCTTCTCGACACCGCCGACAAGGAGTTCGGTTGGATGTACGAAGTGCAGCACGAGGATGGGCGCAAGGGCCAGGTGAACTACCTGGTCTGGAGCGAGGTGTTCGCCTGCCCAGACTGTGCTCGCGAGATCGTCTTCGTGAATGAAGCGCTCGACCCCGAGACGAAGACCGTACGTAACGAGTTTCCTTGTCCAGGATGCACGGCCTCGCTGAACAAGGACCGCCTTGAGCGGACCTTCGAGACCCGAATCGACCCGGCGTCAAAGCAGACCGTTAAGCAGGTTCGGTTTCGCCCCGTCCTCGTGAACTACTCGATCGGTCGCCAGGACTTCGAGCGCGCCTTTGGCGACGCAGACCAGCGCATCCTTGAGCGCGTCGAACGCTTGCCGTTGCCCCCGGAAGTCCCGACGGTGCCGTTTCCGATTGAGGAGATGGAGCACGGCTCGCGAATCGCACCCAAGGGGTTCACGCACTCGCACCACTTCTTTTTGCCGCGAGCGGCGAACGCCCTCGCGACGCTGTGGCGTCTCGCTTGGGCTGAGCCCGACGTGGCAACTCGTCGAATGCTGGTGTGGTTCGTTGAGCAGGCGATTTGGGGCATGTCGGTTCTGGCCCGCTACACGCCGACTCACTACTCCCAAGTCAATCAGTACCTCAACGGCGTCTACTACATCGGTTCACAGATCGTTGAGGTGAGCCCTTGGTACATCCTCGACGGCAAGCTGTCCCGCTTGAGCAAAGCCTTCGTCGGAGCCAAGCCGTCGGGCACCTTCGCAGCGATTACGACCGGGTCCTGCGCAGCGATGCCGTTGGCAGCTCAGTCGGTGGACTACATCTTCACCGATCCGCCTTTCGGCGAGAACATCTTCTACGCAGACTTGAACTTCCTCGTCGAGGCTTGGCATCGCGTTCGTACCGATGCGGCCCCCGAGGCCATCATTGACGCGCCAAAAGACAAGGGGCTCAACGAGTATCAGGATCTGATGCGCCGGTGCTTCGAGGAGTACTTCCGCGTCTTGAAGCCTGGTCGGTGGATGACGGTTGTCTTCAGCAATTCGCGCAACGGCGTGTGGCGCGCGATCCAGGAAGCGATGGGAGTCGCTGGGTTCGTCGTGGCTGACGTGCGAACGCTCGACAAGCAGCAGGGTTCCTATCGGCAGGTCACAAGCAGTGCGGTGAAGCAGGACCTCGTGATCTCGGCATACAAGCCGAGCAAGGCGCTGGAGGACAAGTTCACGCTCGGGTCGGCGACCGAAGACACCGCGTGGGCCTTCGTACGCGAGCACCTGAGCAACGTCCCGAAGTTCGTCGGCCGGGCCTCCGAGGGCGAGATCATCTCGGAACGCACCCCGCAGATGCTGCACGACCGCATGGTCGCCTATCATGTCCAGCATGGAGTCAGCGTGCCGCTCAGCGGTCCGCTGTTCTTCGCTGGGCTCGCGCAGCGCTTCGCAGAGCGTGACGGGATGTTCTTCCTCCCGGAGCAGGTGGCCGAGTACGACCGCCGTCGGGCCAGCGTCACCGAGGTGAAGCAGCTCAGCCTCTTCGTGACCGACGAAGCGAGCGCGATTCAGTGGCTTCGTCGTGAGCTCACCGCTCGTCCGCGTAGCGCTCAGGAACTCACGCCGGCCTTCAAGAAGGAGCTGCAGGCGTGGGCGAAGCACGAGCAAACGATCGAACTTCGCGAACTGCTCCAGAGCAACTTCATCGAGTACGACGGCGTGCCTCCCGTCCCGAGCCAAATTCATCGATACTTGAGCACCAACTTCAAAGAGCAGAGGAACCTCTCGAAGGAGGACCCGGACCTCGTCGCGAAGGCCAAGGGTCGATGGTACGTGCCC
>JBFWPD010000519.1:0-3192 GCA_050250175.1 Vicinamibacterales bacterium | reverse complement strand
GTGGCCGTCGAGAATCGCCGCAGCCAACTGGCGATCAGGTCGTTCGCTCAGCCCGGGCCGGGCCGGACGATCTCACGCGCCTGGCGGCGCAACTCCGCCCTGGCGGCAACGCTCGGCCGCCTTGCTGACGTGATGCGTAAGGCTGCGGGTCTCGAGCCCGTGCGGGTCAGACGACCCGAGCGGGAACTGCAGCGGCGGCAGGCGCACCGGAGGCGACGGGCAGCGCGACGATGAAGGTGGCGCCGGAGCCCTTGCCTTCGCTCGTGACCGAGATGCTGCCCTTGTGGGCGTCCACGAGCTGCTTGGCGATTGACAGGCCCAGTCCCAGGCCGCCGTACGTGCGCGTCGTCGCGCTGTCGGCCTGCCGGAAGCGATCGAAGACGTGCGGAAGGAACGCCGGTTCGATGCCGACGCCCGTGTCCGTGACACGCACGTGAGCCTGCGTGCCCTGAGCCGCCGCGTTGATCGTGACGCGTCCGCCGCTTGGCGTGAACTTGAGCGCGTTCCCGATCAGGTTGAAGAACACCTGCTCGAGCCGGCGGACGTCGCCGACCACCTTGACTGGGGGCACCGGGGACAGATGGAGCTCGAGACCGGCGGCGCTCGCGGCTGGAATCATCGACTCGACGATGCCGCGGAGCAGCTCGCGAAGATCGACTTCTTCGAGCTCCAGCGTGGTACGTCCGGCGATGATCCGCGAGAAGTCCAGGAGCTCGTCGATCAGCTTTGCCTGCCGCGTCGCGTTGTCGTGGATCGACTGCAGCGCACGGCCGGACGTGGCGACGTCGAGCGATCCACGCTGCAGCATCGACGTCCAGCCGAGGATCGCGTTGAGGGGCGTACGAAGCTCGTGCGACACGATTGAGACGAACTCGTCCTTCAGCCGGTTCGCGGCCTCCGCGTCGGTGCGTGCCCGCTGCGCGGAGTCGTAGAGGCGCGAGCGGTCGAGCGCCTGCGCACCGTGCTGCGCGACCGATACCAGCAGCGCCTGGTAGTCGTCGTCGAAGTTGAGCGGCGCGGTGAAGTGAAACGCCAGGACGCCGATTGCGTTGCCTTCGACGAGAAGAGGCAGTGTGGCCGAGGAGACGTAGCCGCCGTCGGCTGCAATCGAAGCGGAGCGCCAGAAGCGCTCCTGCCATTCGTCGAACGAGCCGACGAACACGGGCCGGCGCGTCTGGACCGCCTGCGTTCCGCAGAGTCCGGACTCGACAGGAAAGCGCCGGGCTTCGCGCGAAGGAATGTCACCGCTCTCGGCGTAGAGCATCTCGAACTCGCTGGCGTCGTCCACGAGCAGCGTCACGTCGCCCGCGTTCGCGCCGACGGCAATCTTGCCGTGATGGACGATCGCCTGTGCCACGGCGCTGAGCGTCACCGCTTCTGACAGCGCCGCGGTCAGGCCGTGCAGCCGGCTGGTACGGGCGCCGAGCGTCCGATAGCGCGCTTCGCTGACGCGCAGGGCGTGTTCGATCGACTGCCGTTCGGCCAGCTCGAGATCCGCGCGCGCGCGCAGCGTTTCGGCTTCGGCCCGCGCGCGCTGTGCGAACTCGACCTGCCAGGTACGATCGAGCGCCTGCGCACCGCGTGCGCCGAGCGCGACGAGATACTCGCGATCCTCCGCCGTGAACGTGTACGGCCCGTTGAAATCGAGGTGAAGCGACGCGACGACGCGGCTGCCGACGAGCAGCGGCACATCGACGCTCGCTCCCGCCCGGCGGGCCGAAAGGGCGCGTGGCGCGTCGGGATACTCGGCTCGTCGAACCTCCGGCGTCTCCAGGAACACCGGTGCCGCGCGGCCGATTGCATCTCCGATAGGACTCTTCTCGGACAGGGCGATCTGCCTGACGATCTCCTGCTCGTCCTGGGTATAGCCGACGATGCGGGCCGGTTCCACCGAATGGGTTTCCGCGCTGACCACGAACACGATGCCGGCGTCGGCGCCGAGCGCGTGGAGCGGCTCCTGGATGATGGCCTCCATCGCCGTTCGCGGTGTGCGAGCCTGGGCGAGCGCGATGGTCATCTGAGTGGACCGGTCGGCCATCCGGGCAGCGCGTTCAGCGGCTTCGCGACTTTCCCGATCGAGCTCGGCGTGGCGGTACACGCGGCCGGCTGCAAAGCAGAACAGCGACCAGCCGATTATGTAGAGAGCGAAGATCACCACATCGGCCGCCGAACTGAAGCTCAGGACGGAGCCCGGCTCGATGATGAAGTAGTCGGCGGCGATTGCGGAGAGCGCGAGCGTGAAGAGACCCGGCCGGAACCCTGCGATCCACGCCGTGCAGGCGACCGTCAGGGAGAACGCCGCGAGTGAGAACGCTGGCGATGCGACCTGAACGATGACCCGTTCGACCGAGAGCGCGAGGATGACGGCACCGGTCGCGACGAGGTACGTCGCCTTGAGCGGCAGCGCCGTCTCCCGTCCCGCAGTCGTCTCGCTCTGGTGCATAGCCTGGAAGACTGGCGGCGTAGTTCCCCGGAGGCTGGCGCGTCCCGGAAAAAGGGACACACGCCCCCTCAAGCCTGGCTCGGCCAGTCTTCGAAAGTATCGGCCGATCGTGCAGCCGACAGGAGTGGCGGACTCTTGAAAAACCCGCCAGAAAAGCCGGATGTCAGCGCGGCCTGGGCAGCCGGGCCTCGGGAATTCCCAGAGCCAGGGCGATGCGGCGCAGCGAGTCCTGGACCATCCGGGCATTGCGTGGGCCGAGGCGAAGAAGCTGCTTCTGGGCCCCGCTCAGATTCTCCAGACGTTCATCCGCGTATCCATAGCCGATCCCCCTCGGCTCGACGCGGAGCGTCTCGGAGGGAACCGGAGTCGACAGCAGGAGAACGATCGAGCGTTCGAGCGCGCGATCGAAGGGGGTATCAGGGAATCCCAGCTCGCCGTACGCCTCCTGCAGTCTCGGTTTGAGGATCGTGTAGAGGCGTGCGGCCCCCTGGGGGTCGATGCCCGACACTGCATCGGCCAGACCGTTGTAGCGCTCGTAGCTTCTGGGATCGATGAAGAGATACTCGCCCTGCTCGACGACCGCGAACGGCGCATCAGGCTTGAGGACCGCGAGATGATTCGACGGTGTGAGACCCTCTGCGATGTTCTGGACGACTACGGTCGCGTTCCGGAGCAACCCATCGGTCGTGAGCCACGCGAGCACCTGGGGATGGCTGGAGAGCTTCCGCACCAGCTCGCGGACGACCGGG
>JBFWPD010000518.1:0-3207 GCA_050250175.1 Vicinamibacterales bacterium | reverse complement strand
GATCTCGCGTTCGCGCTCGCTGAGGGAGTAGCCGGTCCGGAAGTGTGCCCCGAGCGGGCCAAGCACCTTCGCAAGCTTCGGGTTGTGGACGTAGATCTTTGCGGGACCCGGCAGCCGGCCGCGCGTTTCCATCAGCACCTGGAAGCCTTCCTGCTGCTCGGGTGTCATCTTGTCGTAGGGGATTTCCGCGTAGCGTCCGAAGGTGGGCGTCTCGTCCATGGCGTGTCCTTTCAGTGTGTGACGAATCAGTCGGCGGCAGTTCGCGCGCGCCAGCTAATGGCATTGCGCAGCAGGGTGATGAAGGCCTCGGTCTCCCACGGCGAGCGGAACGTGCTGGCTTGCCCGGGCACGTCCGGTCGGTCCGCACGTGCTGCCGGATCGTGGCAATGGCCGAACGCCAGATAGGTCACGCAGCCGAGATCGATCTCGCGCGTATAGCCGAGCACGCGCGAGCGTCCGTCGGCCCGCAGCGAAGGATCGCCGCCGTAGAGCGTCGGCACCGCGGCCGGCGCGGCGCCGGGGCCATAGTCGGCCGTAAGCAGCACTTGCGTGGACGCAGGATCGAGCAGTTCGACGAAGTAGGGTTCGTCCTCGATTTCGAATGATGCATCGACGCCTTTGGTCAACGGATGATCGATCGTTGCCACATCGACGCGAAACGTGCGTATCGGCGGATGAATCAGAAAGCGGCAGCCGAGAACGTCGTGGTGCCGGCCCTTCACGAAGCGGCGCTCGCGCAGTCCCTCGACGCGCTGAGCCCGGCCGCCGCTCGTGCCATGCAGTGCCAGCCAATGGCCGCCCGCCTCGAGCCACGCTTCGATGGCATCGCACTGTGCCTCGTCGGGATATGGGCCGGCCGTGTAGGTCACGAGCAGATCCGAGACGGGCAGCCATTTGTCGATATCGGCGAAATCGTTGGCTACCGATCCGCGCATGCCGGCTTCGTAGAGCAGGGCGAGCAGCCGCAGCCGGACGTAATCATGGTCGTGCCCCGCACTCGCGCCGGGAGGGAAGCCGCCGGCGATGAGGTGGGCGCGTTGGGTATGTGCGTCGTTCAAGGGTCGTGCTCCTACTTCGCTCGCTGCCAGGCGCGTGCCTGGCGCCAAGCGCGGATTTTTTAACAGCCGGCCTGGACGCCGTCGAGGGCGATCACGCGTTCGCGAACGAGACGGTCCAATTCGGCGAGCATGCCGATCTCGGACAGAATGCTCGCGGCGTCGGAACCGGGCTTGGGCGCCGGGCGCCCCGCTTGTACCGGCGTGCGAGAGAGCCGGACGCTGGGCGCCGTCGTCGTGATGGGGCCGAAGCCTTCGTGGTCGCGGGTGATCGCGAGCTTGCGCGCCTGCACGAGCGGATCGGTCATCAGTTCGACGAGGTCAGGCACGACGCGATGCGCCCCGATGCCCGCGCGGGTCAATGCGGCCACCCAGCTTCGGGGATGCGGACGAAAACTTGGACTACCTTCAGGGGTAGTGCATGTATTCATACGAAGATCGACTCCGAGCCGTGCGGCTCTACATCAAGCTCGGCAAACGAATCCGCGTGACCATTCGGCAGCTTGGCTACCCGACGAAGAACACTCTCAAGAGCTGGCATCGGGAGTACGAGCAGCACCGCGACTTGCGCGCTGGCTTTGCGCGCCTGCCAAGGTACTCGCAGGACGATAAGGAACGCGCGGTCCAGCACTACCTGGAGTGCGGCCGCTGCCTCGCGGTGACGATCAAGGCACTGGGTTACCCCTCAAGGGATGTGCTCCGTGCGTGGCTCCAGGAACTACATCCGGAAGCCTGTACGCGTGTTGTCGGGCGATCTCGGGACCGGGCACCTGTGGACAAGCAGGACGCGGTCATCGCGCTGTGCACGCGTCAGGGCAGCGCGAAGTCGGTGGCGCAGGACCTTGGCGTCTCTCGGCCAACCCTGTACAACTGGAAAACGCAGCTTCTTGGCGAGGACGCCTCCCCATCCATGACAACCGAGCAAGACCCCCCGCAAGGCTCTGAACGAGCCGAGTTGGAGGAGCAACTGGCGGCGCTTCGAAGAGAGATTCGGCGCCTGCAGCTCGAGCAGGACATCCTGAAGAAGGCGAGCGAACTCATAAAAAAAGACCTGGGCATCGACCGGCAACTCCTGACGAATCGGGAGAAGGCGGGGCTGGTTGATGCCTTGAGAGCGACCTATTCGCTGAACGAGTTGCTCGGAGAATTGGGCTTGCCACGCTCCTCATACTTCTACCATCGAGCTCGTGCGCAGGCCGCAGACAAGTACGCCGAGGTGCGCCGCGTCATGGCCGACATATTCGAGTTCAACTACCGTTGCTACGGCTACCGCCGACTCCACGCCTCGCTCAGCAGGCAGTCGCTGAAGATCTCCGAGAAGGTTGTTCGTCGCTTGATGAAGCAGGAGAACCTGGTTCCCACTGCGCGCAAGCGCCGTCGATACGGCTCGTACATGGGCGAGATCAGCCCTGCACCAGACAATCTCCTCAACCGCGACTTCGGGGCGAGTGCGCCCAACGAGAAGTGGCTCACCGACGTCACGGAGTTCCATATTCCAGCGGGCAAGGTGTACCTCTCCCCTATGATCGATTGCTTCGACGGCATGGTCGTGAGCTGGTCGATTGGTACGCGCCCGGACGCCGAACTGGTCAACACGATGTTGGATGCGGCAATCGAGACGGTCGCGGCCAGCAGCGAGCGGCCTGTGGTGCATTCAGATCGCGGCGGACACTATCGGTGGCCAGGCTGGCTGTCCCGGGTCTCGGATGCGAAGCTGGTTCGCTCGATGTCTCGAAAAGGGTGCTCGCCGGACAATGCAGCGTGCGAGGGCTTCTTCGGTCGCCTGAAGAACGAACTGTTCTACTCGCGCGACTGGATGTCCGTGAGCATTGAAGAGTTTGTCGCGACCCTGGACGCCTACATCCGCTGGTACAATGACAAGCGCATCAAGGACTCGCTCGGCTTCCGCAGCCCAATCGAGCATCGAAGGGATCTCGGGATCGCAGCTTAACCAGTCCAAGAATTCGTCCGCATCCCCGCCTAGTCCAAATTCGTCGCGCAGCAACACCTAGGATCCCGAAAGCTCGCAATCCCACTCCTGCGCCACGCTGAAAGCTTCATCGGGTTCGTAGTGACGCTTCAAGCCACGACGCGCGACGGCTGGTGGTGCCGTCAGCTCCCGTAGGATCGAACCACTCGCTGACCGGCACAC
>JBFWPD010000517.1:0-3213 GCA_050250175.1 Vicinamibacterales bacterium | reverse complement strand
AAAGACGATGGCGAAGAGGACGGCTGCGACGACAAAGCCCACCCGTGCAGACACGAGTCGAGCGGGCAGGGGGGGCCTTTCGGTCATCAAAGGGCGGCTGAACGTTCCCGGCTGGCTGTAGTCCGGCAAGCCTAGCATCCTCCTGTCAGCTCAGGCAACACGACAGGCGGGGGAGCACAGCGTCTTCTGGAGAGTCCAACTTCCGGGAAAACAGGCCGATTCCGGCCGGAAACTCGTCTCTGTCGGCAGGGCGCTTGTGGTATCGCTTTTGCTCACGGTAGAGTCGACGGCAGACTGTTGGCCGAAAGGAGTTGGCAACCATGATTCGACGATTGGTTCTGGCAACAATGCTGACGATCGTCGCGGCGGTGGCGATTGCTCAGCAACCCGCGACGCTTGTCTTGAGAGATGGTCAACGCGTCAGCGGTCAGCTTCTCTACAAGGGAGGCGGAGACGTCGGGCTGCGCGTCGGGTCGCAGGAACAATGGTATCCGTTCAACCGGATCGCCATCATTGCGTTCGTCCCGGGCGATCCGAGCGCGGAGGAATTGCGCCAGCTGCCCGAAAGCGATCGGTTGCCGGACCTCGAGCTGCATCAGTACGTCACGCGTGACGGCAACGTGACTCGCGCCAAGCTCTATGACATCACCCCGGGCGGCGAAATGGTTACGTTCGACGCGCCATCCGGCCGCCGTCAGGTGTCGAGCGGCAATCTCGCGCGCGTCTACATCAGCCCGAGCTCGGCCCGGTCGCTGTATTCGGGCGTCCTCGCGGGCGGCGGTCAGGGCAGCGACTCTGGCTCGTTTGACGGCGTCGATCGCACGGTGACCGTCCAGGCCGATCGACCCTGGACAGATACGGGCATCAGCGTGCGCCGCGGCGACCGCATCGCATTCCGCGCGAATGGCGAAGTGCGCCTGATGCGACCGAACCAGCCGGATATCGTCGCGAACGCTGACGGCGGGCAGGGCGCGCCGATTCAGAATCCGCGTCGCGGCATGGGTGGCGTTCCCGTGCGTGGGATGGCGCTCGGCGGCCTGATTGCCCGCGTCGGGAACGGCGACCCGTTCCCCATCGGGACACGCACCGAGGCCATCAGCATGGGGGATAGCGGCCGGCTGATGCTCGGCATCAACTCGGACAGCTTCGAAGGGAACCGCGGCGCCTTTACGGTAGACATCGCGCGCCGGTAACACGCCGCCTCGGAACGGAAAGGGGGATGCCCGCCGATGGGCATCCCCCTTTTTGTTTCCTCTAGCTTCTCGCTCTAGGGCTCCTGGATCTCGCAGACGTCGACGCGGATGCCCTCGTGGATGTTCTTGGAGTCGCCCCAGGTCGGAATCTCGTCGTTGATCAGGTAGTCGTACTGCTCCTGTTCGTTTCCCTGACCGGAACAGAGAATGTCGCAGGAGTATCCGAGACAGTTGTTGCCGGCGGCCTTCCGCAGGATGCCGAAGGGACCGCCCTCGATACCGGCCCTGTTGAGCTCCTTCGCCACGGCTACGTTCAGTTCGTAGTGTTCGCCGTCGCCGACCGAACCGTCCCAGAGGATCTCCATCCAGCAGGCGATGATCCCGATTGGATCGTTCATGTGACCACAGGGCGAGGGCGGCTTGATGGGCGTGATGAACGAGGCGACCGTCGACCATGGGCCGGCGCTGTTCTCGAACTCCGCGCGCACGCGCCAGGTGTAGCGCACTGCGATGCCCAGGTCGCCAGGCACTTCCCAGACCGGGATGTTCCGCAAGTTGGAGGTCTGCACGACGTTGCCGTTGCTGTCGCGCAGCTCGAAGCGATAGCGAAGAGGAATGTTGGAGGAAAACTGGGCTGACGATGCGGATGCGACGAGGGTCACCGGGGTGTCCTCGAGCTGGGCATCTCCCACGGGTGTCTGCGGGGCGGGCGCTGTGGCTTTCAGGGTGGAGCCATCAGCAGCGGCATTCGTGTCGGCGCTAGGTGCCACGGGCATGGCGGGCTCGCTCGTGGCGCATGCCGTCACGACGACGAGGGCGAGCGTCGATGCGCTCAGGGCGCTCAGGCGGGCCCAGTGATGTGTACGTAAGTTCATTCACTACTCCACGAAACAGTAGACAGTTGAGAGTGGGAAGTGCCGCCGACGTGCCCCGCCAACCGGCGCGTCATTATACGACAGGCCTTTCGCAAGTACTACGCGAAACATTGAGCGAATCGAAGAGGTGACGAGTGGTCGTGTTATCATCGCTCGCCGCCCAGGGCATCCATCTCACAAAACGTTCCTAACTGAGGATCTCGATGCAGAACAGCAGGATCGCCGCACTGGCCGCAGGGGTGTGTTTGCTCGGCTCTACCGCTGCCACCGCGCAGACCACAGAGCCCGGAAACGTCTTCTTCAACCTGAACGCCGGCGCCCAGATGCAGTCGCACTCGCTCACATCGACGAGCACATTCCCGATTTACGCCCAGATGGCGTCAGCGAACGTCGCCCAGGACGTCGACGGTGGTCCCTTCTTCGACCTGAGCGTCGGTGCCCGCGTGTGGGGAGACATCGGCCTCGCCCTCGGGTTCGCGTCGTTCAGGGACGCCAACACCCTGAACGGCAGCGCCTCGATCCCGCACCCGGTCTTTTTCGATCGTCCCGTGACGACCACCTTCACCGCGGGCTCGGATCACAGCGAACAGAACATCTACATCGTGGCCGTCTGGTTCTACGATCTGACCGATCGCATCGACGTTGCCTTCTCGGCGGGACCGTCGTTCACCCGGGTCAGCCAGAGCGTCCTGAGCGACATCGTGGTTCCGGCCGGCACGCAGGATGCGTTTCCGGTCATCGAAAAGCAGCGCGGCTGGGCGACCGGCGGCACCATCGGCATGGATGGAACCTATCTGCTGACGGCGAACGGCTACTCGGTCGCCGGCTACAACGTCCATCCCGGTGTTGGAGTCTTCCTCCGCTACAACGGCGGCTCGGCGACGCTCGACTCCGGCGCAGATGTGGATGCGGGTGGCTTCCAGGCTGGAGCCGGTCTCCGCTTCCGCTTCTAAGCACGAAGGCACGAAGACGTCAGCACGAAGGCACGAAGAAGGCCCCCCAAAATAGTCGCGGGCTCCCGGAGAACAGGGAGCCCGCGCGAACCTACCTCCGAAGCGGCCGTCCGGCCGTCACTGAATGACGCATTCATCTTCCCGGATTGGAGGCCTGACCTGCCCCCAGGTCACCCCGAAGTCGGTCACCAC
>JBFWPD010000516.1:0-3214 GCA_050250175.1 Vicinamibacterales bacterium | reverse complement strand
GTTTCGGTCGCTCGCCCCCACCACCCAGTCCGACGGACGCATCTAGCGAGTGGTCGTGCAGAACGATCCGACGCCCCCCGACAACTACGGGCACATCGTCCCGCATGTCGGGATGAACCTCGACGAGCTGCTGAAGAAGTTCAAGCAGTTCGAGAACGATGACCAGAAGTTCTGGGAGGAGGTCACCGGAGGGAAGGAGCCCGACCCGCCGAAGAACGTGCGCGATGGCGATGCGCGGATGAAGCTGCGCGAGGACATGGTCGTCCAGCAAGAGATCGTCGAGCAGCTCTTCGAGGAAGACTTCTCGACGGCAGAAGAAGCCGACATCCAGCGCGACCTCGAGAAGAAGTTCGAGGCGCTCGGGCTCGACCCGAGCCTCGCGAAGCAGGTAGTTGCGCAGAGCCGTGCGAACGTGCGCGGCCCGGTCATGACGACGGCGGCGCAGCCGTTCAGTCCGATTCCGGCGCGGCAGTGGCAGGAAGCCAAGCGACGTCTCGACGAGGAATCGAAGCGCACAGCGAAGATCCTGCTCAACCGCGTGGAGCTAGGTCCGGAAGGTGTTGAGCTTCCGCGCAAGCTCATGCCCGAGGTTGGTGCGCTCAACAACCGGATCGCGGCGTTCATGATGGTCAACAAGGCCATCTCGAAGCGCGTGGGGGATGGAAGGCCGCGAGACCAGTGGTCGTTCGAGGAGTTCACCGCAGCGATCGACTTGCTGTCCGAGGTCCTGGAGAGCTTGGTCCGTCAGATCAAGAAGGTGCAGCATGCCCAAGGGTAAGACACCGTCGTTGATCGGGTCCTCGCTCGGCCGACCGAGCAAGGAAACCTGCGGGCGTGAAACGCCGTGCAGTCGCTGCAAGAAACCCATCCAGAAGGGCGAGGCATGTTTCGACGTGCCGCAGCCGCAGAAGCCGCACGCATCGACACGCCGATTCTGCGGCGATTGTTTCGCCGGCGTGCTTGAGCAGACCCGGCGGGACCTTGGGGAGCTGGAGGGCTTGTGATGGTGCCCAAGGAACAAACCTCGGGTATCGCCCTTCTGGTCAGGTGGGCCAACGAACAGGACCACTGGGTTCGCGCGCTAGTCGGCGCGGTGTTGGATACGCGGCGTGCGCTTGGCGATGAAGTAATCCAGGAGCTCTACGAGCTGCTACTCCAGGAGAAGGGGCTTCGAGGAGCAGACG
Source organism: Vicinamibacterales bacterium (assembly GCA_050250175.1). Taxonomy (GTDB): domain Bacteria; phylum Acidobacteriota; class Vicinamibacteria; order Vicinamibacterales; family CAVVIG01; genus JBFWPD01. The sequence goes on along the minus strand of JBFWPD010000516.1, from coordinate 2,030 downwards.
ACGGCCAACCCGTCTCGGTGCCCCAGATCGAACAAGCCGACGAGAATGGCGAGCAAGAGAAAACCCTCAGGCTGTCGAAGCTCTCGGGCGTGACGAACGTGAACGCTTTGGCGGCCGAGCAGGACATCAACTTCAATGCCCGGCTAACGGTCCTCTACGGCGAGAATGGCGCCGGAAAGACGGGCTATGTGCGCATCCTGAAGCGTCTCGCTTCAGTCCGAACAGCCGAGGCCATCCTGCCCAACATCGTCTCGGGGAAGGTGTTTGGTCCGCCAGCAGCGTCCATCGAGTATGAACTCGGTAGCGCAGCGAACAGTTACACCTGGGCGGGAGAGGAGGGAGTAGCCCCGTTCACGCAGATCGACGTGTTCGACTCACAGGGTGCCGACCTGCACGTCGACGGCGAACTCACCTACATCTACACGCCGACCGACCTGGCGGTCTTCCGATACACGCATGACGGCATCGAAGCCGTCAAGGCCAAGCTGGAGAGCGCCGGCAAGGACGCGCAGCCGAGCGGCAACCCGTTCCTCAACAAGTTCTCCCGTGAGGGAACGCTCTACCCGAAGATCGAGGTCCTTGGGGCTACAACGGACCTCCCCGAACTCGAGAGGCTCGGGACCGTCACCGACGAGGAGCGCGGGCTGCTCGCGCCGCTCCAAGACCGCGTCAACGCACTGCGGTCAGGGACGTCAGATGCGAAGCTCCAAGTCGCGGAAGCCGAGCAGGAACTCTTCAAGCGGGTCGAGGGGGCGCTCACGCTGGCTCGTGGCTTCGACCAGGGAGCGTACGGCAGTGCACTTGAGAGCGTGCGGGCAGCGGAGAAGGCTCACACTCACGCCACGTACGAGGCGCTCGCGTCCGAAGCCATCCCAGGCGTTCTCGGAGACACCTGGCGCGCATTGATCGAAGCCGCCGAGGCATACCTCAAGGAACACAAGGCCGGGGGCTACCCGCAAGAAGGGGATACCTGCCCGTACTGCCTGCAAGGTCTTGGCGAAGCTGCCATCGCAGTGGTGCAGAAGTACCGCGCCTTCTCCCAGAGTGATCTTCAAGAGGCACTGGAGAAAGCGCGGACGAAGATCAACGCCCTCACGGCGCCGGTGCGCGCTGCGGCGCTCAAGCCGCTCGCCGACGACATCGGGAAGAGGATCGGAGCGGTGGGGGAGGGGGACGATGGTCTCCTCGCCGCGCGCACATTCACTGCGGAGTTCCAGGTCGTCCAGGAAGCGATCGGCAGGAGCAACGATTTCGATGCAGCAGCGTTGGCGGCCAAGCTCGCAGCTTCGCAGCCGCTCGTCAGCACACGGCTCCGAGATTTGGAGGCCCTCGTCAAAGGGCTGCGTGCGGATGTCGCGGAACGTAAGGCGCTGTTGACGTCCGAGAGCACCAAGCTCCGCCAGCTTCAAGACCGAGTCACGCTGAGTGAGCTTCTGCCAAGCATTCGGGACCACGTCGCGAGCGCCAAGTGGGCCTCGCGTGCCAAGACGATCATCGACAGGTTTCGGTCGGTCGGTCGTTCGCTCACCGAGACCTCGAAGCAGGCCAGCGAGCAGCTCCTCAACCATGACTTCGAGGCCACCTTCACCGCCGAGTGCAAGGCTCTCCGAGCGCCGCCGGTCACTCTGGACTTCCCCGGCCGTCGCGGTCAGCCGGCGCGGCGGAAGTCGCTCAGCCCCCAGCATCGGCTGAGCGCCATCCTGTCCGAGGGCGAGCAGAAGGTTATCGCCCTCGCGGACTTCATCGCGGAGGCGACACTTCGCCGAAGCGCGACTCCTCTTGTTCTCGACGACCCGGTTACCAGCCTCGACTACAAGCGCCTTCAGCACGTCGTCGATCGCTTGGTCGAGCTCAGCGAAACCCGTCAGGTTGTCGTCTTCACGCACAACATCTGGTTCACGATGGAGCTGCTCGCGCGCTTCGACAAGAATCGGAAGGCGTGCACCTACTACGACATCTCGGAAGACGGTGCAGCTCGAGGCCTCGTGTCGGCGGGCGAGAGCCCACGACTGGACACGTGGAAAGACAAG
>JBFWPD010000515.1:0-3218 GCA_050250175.1 Vicinamibacterales bacterium | reverse complement strand
CAGGCCCGGTGCAGCACGAGATACTGACGCTTGGCTCCTAACCGGAGGAAACATGTCCACCCGAAAGACCACGCACTTCTACGCCTTGCTGATTGCGGTGTCCTCGCTCGCCGTGGGGATGGTCATCGCCTCGCGGCTCGATCTCACCTCCACCAGTTCGGCGCAGACGTTCGAGGTCCCGTCGGCCAACAGCGCGCCGGTCACTGGCGCGCTCGACGCGCAGACGTTCCGCAACATCGCGTCGAGTCAGTCGCCGATGGTGGTCAATATCCGCACCGAGACGACGCGTCGCGCACAGAACCTGTCGGAGTTCTTCGGCGGCGGAGGCCAGGACGAACTGTTCCGGCGCTTCTTCGGAGACCCGCCCGCCGGTCGTGAGCCTCCCCGCGAACAGACGACGGTCGCTGCGGGCACCGGGTTCATCATCAGTGCCGACGGTCTCATCCTCACGAACAACCACGTCGTCGAACAGGCCACGCGAATTCAGGTGGCGTTCTACGGAGAGGATCAGGACCAGTACTACGATGCGCGCGTGATCGGACGGGACGCCCTCACCGACAGCGCCCTGATCCAGCTGACCGAGAAGCCAAGCCGCCAGCTCCCCGTCGCGAAGTTCGGCGATTCGTCGCAGATGGCGGCCGGTGACTGGGTGATGGCGATCGGGAACCCGTTTGGTTTCCGCCACACCGTTTCTGTCGGTGTCATCAGCGCCACCGAGCGGCCCTTCCCGGTGACCGACGGCCGGTCGGCCGAGATGCTGCAGACCGACGCCGCCATCAATCCTGGGAACTCCGGGGGACCGCTGCTCAACCTGCGGGGTGAAGTCGTCGGCATGAACACCGCGATCATCAGCAACGGTCAGGTGGAGGGCAACATCGGGATCGGCTTCGCGATTCCGATCAACACGATTCGGGAGCTCCTGCCTCAGCTTCACACAGGCCGCGTGGTGCGCGGGCGCATCGGGGTGTCGATCACCGCGGTTCCCATCGACGGCTACCAGGACTTCGGGCTCGAGTCGCGCGAAGGCGCGGTAGTCTCGATGGTCTCGCCAGGCGGTTCGGCCGATCGGGGCGGCATCCGCGCCGGCGACGTCATCGTCTCGTTCAATGGCCGGCCGGTGCCGGACACCAACGAGCTGGTGAAGATGGTCACGGCGACACGGCCCGGCACCTCGGTGCCCGTCCGGATCATCCGCGAGGGACGCGAGCAGACGGTCAACGTGGTCGTCGACGAGCTCGATCTCGAGTCGGAGCGCGGCGCGCAGAGCCGCACGACGCCCGATCCGACGCTCGAACAGCAGGGCAGTGACAGCTTCGGGCTCGTCCTGACCAACCTCACACCCGACCAAGCCAGGCAGCTGGAACTCCCGGCGGGACGGACTGGTGCGCTCGTCACTGAGGTTGATCCCAATGGCCCCTCGGCCGGCGCCATCCGGCAGGGCGATGTCATCCTCATGGTGAACCGCCAGGCGGTGTCGACCGCCTCCGAGGCGGGTGCCGCACTGCAGCAGATTGGTGACGGCCGCCTCGCGCAGATCCTCCTCTGGCGCGGGCAGAATGAAGTCTTCGTGACGGTCAGAAGAGATTGAAGATTGAAGATTGGAGATTGAAGACTGAAGGCCCGCTAGAAGAGAGTTGACCGAGCGCGCCACGACCATCGCCGACATCGTCCGTGCCCGCGGACCGATGACGGTGGCCGCGTTCATGGACCTGGCGCTCTATCACCCGTCACTTGGCTACTACGCCCGTGCGGGCCGTCGGTCCGGCCGCGCGGGCGATTTCTTTACCAGCGTCGACGTTGGTGACGCCTTCGGCAATCTGCTCGAACGCCAGATTGCCGAAATGGCGGATCTGCTGCCTGGCCCGCTCGATCTCGTCGAGGCCGGCGCCGGGAGCGGCAGGCTGTCGGCAGACATCCTGCGGGCCGCACGCGACCGCCACCCTGCTCTCTACGAACGGATCCGGCTCCACCTCGTCGAGGCCAGTCCTTCCGCCCGCGACGCGCAGCGCGGAACGCTCGGAGACGTCGCGGATCGAGTGGTCTCCTCCGGCGACACCGTGCCTGCCGGATTCTCAGGCGTCCTCTTCGCGAACGAGCTGCTCGACGCGATGCCCGTTCACCAGGTCGTCATGCGCGAGGATGGCCTTCGCGAGGTATACGTTCAGGCCACGCCGCAGCCCGATGGGATCGGTCTCGAGTTGACGACGCTCGAGGGACCGCTCTCCACGACTGCACTCGCGGACTATCTGAAGCGCATCGGCGCCGAGCTCGAGCCAGGCTGGCGAGCGGACATCAGCCTCCGCGCGGTCGACTGGATCCGCGAGGCGGCGCGGCGTTTGACCCGCGGCTTCCTTCTCCTCATCGACTACGGACACGAAGCCCACGACCTCTTCTCCGCGTCCCATGCCGGCGGATCGCTGACCACGTTCCAGGGCCATCGAGCGGCGGGCCCTGATTCACTGCCCAGGATGCCGTGGCTGGAAGCGCCTGGCGATCAGGACATCACCGCCCATGTCGATTTCACGAGCGTACGCCGGGCGGCGGAAGACGAAGGGCTCGAAGTCCTGGGCCTGCTGGATCAGACTTACTTCCTGCTCGGGCTGATGGACACCGAGGCAATCGGGGAACCGGCGTCGTCCATCGATCGCATCAAGCGGCGACTGGCGTTGAAGACGCTGCTGATGCCGGGAGGACTGGGCAGCACGATGAAAGTTCTGGTGATGAGCCGTGGCGTCGGCCGCCCTGCCCTGCGGGGCTGCTCGTACCGCATGCGCCTGACGTGACAGGTTCGCAGGACGCGCCCGCGTGCGTTGTGTTCGGCACCTTCGAGGAGTACAGTGACCGCCGATGCCCGCAGGAGTCGAGCGCGAGGTAAAGCTTCGATTCGAGTCGGCTGCCGAGGCGCGCGCGGCCGTCCTGGCGATGGGCGCCGAGCCCGTGCGCGGGCGCCGTCTCCAGGAAGACTGCCTGCTGGACACCCCAACCGGAATGCTCCGCCAGCGGCGATCCGCTCTTCGCGTGCGCATGGAATCGGGACGGGCCTTTCTCACCTTCAAGGGACCGGTGCAGCCATCGATCGTGAAGGTCCGCGAGGAGATCGAGTCGGTCATCGGCGACGGCGCCGTCGTGCTTCGCATCCTCGAGCAGCTCGGTTTTCAGGTGTGGTTCCGGTACGAGAAGTACCGCGAGGAGTTCGCCATCGAGGATTCGCTCGTCGC
>JBFWPD010000514.1:0-3219 GCA_050250175.1 Vicinamibacterales bacterium | reverse complement strand
CCAGCGACAGCCTTCCTCCTCCCGTCGGACCCTACTCGCCCGCGGTTCGATCGGGCGAACTCCTCATTGTATCCGGACAGATTCCGGTCGACCCATCGAGCGGAAGGCTCGTGGCGGGTGACATCGGCGCCCAGACGAGCCGCGTTCTCGACAATCTGCAGCTTCTTCTCCAGGCGGCAGGTCTGACCCTTGCTTCCGTCGTTCGCACCACCGTCTATCTGGCGGACATGAACGACTTCGAGGCGATGAATGCCGCGTACGGCAGGTTCTTCACCGAGCCGTATCCTGCGCGGTCCACGATCCAGGCGGCGCGACTGCCGAAGGACGCACGAATCGAGATCGACGCGATCGCGCACTTCTGAGACCGCGCACCATTCACGATCAGCCGGTCCTGCCCAGTCGTTCGACCCCGCGCACACCGTCGACGCTCCGAAGCGACTTCATCACCTTCTCCAGGTGCTTGAGGTCGCGAATCTCCACGGTGACGTCTATGCGCGCCTGCTGCTCCGGATCGGCGCGCGCTTCCATGTTCGTGATGTTGGTGTTGATCTCGGCAATCTTCGCGCTGACGGCGGCAAGCAGTCCTTTCCGGTCTTCGACTTCCATTGCGAGCCTGACCGTGTAGGGCGTCGCGGCATCGGTAGTCGACGACTTGTCCCACTCGACTTCGATCCGGCGTTCGGGATCGTAGAGAAGGTTCATCACGTTGGGACAGGTGGCTGAGTGGACCGACACCCCTTTTCCCCTCGTGATGTAGCCGACGATCTTCTCGCCAAGAATCGGATTGCAGCAGCGCGCGCGGAACACCAGCACGTCTTCCGACCCGCGCACCTTGATCTTCTCCGTGCCACCGCCGAAGACCCGCTTGACGGCCGCGGCGACGCGACCATCGGCCGGCCGTTCGCGCAAATCGTCGTTCGGGACCAGTTTGCCGAGCACCTGCTTCGCCGAGAGGGTTCCGTACCCGATGAGAGCGAAGAGATCGTCGGGTTTCTGCACGCCGGCGTCGGCGAGCGCCTTCTGAAAGCCCTCGCTCTCGAGCAGGGTGCGATGGTTGAGATCGTACCGGCGCGCTTCCTTTTCGAAGACCTTGCGGCCCACGTCAACCGCGCGGGCCCGCTCCTCCGCCTTGATCAGGTGCTTGATCTTGTAGCGCGCGTGCGAGGTCACGACGAAGTTCAGCCAGTCGCGACTGGGCTTGTGTCCGGCGGCCGTGACGATCTCGACGATGTCCCCGTTCTTCAGGCGGGTGCGGAGAGGGACCATCTTGCCGTTGACCCGTGCGCCTACGCACTGATGCCCGACGTCGGTGTGAATGGAGTATGCGAAATCGATCGGTGTCGCCCCCCGGGGGAACGCCTTCACCTGCCCCGCCGGAGTAAAGGCGTAGACCTCCTCCGGGTAGAGCTCGACCTTGAGGTTCTGGATGAACTCCTGCGGATCGCGCACCTCTTTCTGGTACTCGAGCAGCTGCCGCATCCAGCGGAAGTAGCGCTCGTCCCTCTGATCGCCGATGCGCCCTTCCTTGTACTTCCAGTGCGCGGCGATTCCCTCTTCCGCCATGCGGTGCATTTCGATCGTCCGGATCTGCACCTCGAAAGGCATGCCGCGAGCGCTGATGACCGACGTGTGCAGCGACTGGTACGCGTTCGGCCGCGGCATCGCGATGAAGTCCTTGATGCGGCCAGGCATCGGCGACCAGGTCTGATGGATGATCCCGAGCGCCGCATAGCAGTCCTTGACGCTTTCCGTCACGACTCTGAGGGCCACGAAGTCGTAGACCTGATCCAGATCGATGCGCTGCCGCTTCAGTTTCTGGCTGATGCTCCAGAGGCGCTTGATGCGCCCCTCAATCGCGAGAACCGGCACTGACGCCTCACTGAGCTTGACGGCCAGCGTGCTCTTCAGCTCCTCGACCAGGCCTTCGGTGGCGCGCCGCTTCGCGTCGACTCGTATCCGCAGGGCCTCGTAGGCCTCCGGCTCGAGATAGCGGAACGACAACTCCTCCAGCTCGTTCTTGAGACGGCTCATCCCGAGCCGGTTGGCAATCGGCGCGTAGATATCCCGCGTTTCCTGGGCGATCTGAACCCGCTTGTCCTCGGGCAGGTGGTTGAGCGTCCGCATGTTGTGCAGGCGATCGGCCAGCTTGACCAGGATGACGCGGATGTCATCCACCATCGCGAGCAGCATCTTCCGGAAGTTCTCGGCCTGACGTTCCTCGCTCGAGGAGAACGTGATCGCGCTGATCTTGGTCACGCCCTCGACCACGTGCGCGACCTCGGGGCCGAACAGCTCCTGGATGCGGTCGATCGTCGTCAGCGTGTCCTCGACGACGTCGTGCAGGAGCCCCGCTGACACGGCGACGACATCCAGGCGCATGTCGGCGAGTGACTCAGCGACGGCGAGGGGATGGATCAGGTAGGGCTCGCCCGAGTGACGGACCTGCCCGCGATGCTCATACGCCGAGAACACATAGGCGCGCCTCAGCAGCTCGACGTCGGCGTCGGGGCTGTAGGCACGAACCTTTTCGAGCAGGTCTTCGAAGCGGATCAACAAAGTCGGTGTCTAAGACCTTCGCGGAGAGCCTGGCGTCATACAATATGGGGACGCCCTGATGGGGCGCCAAGGTTCTCTAGGGCTGGGCCTTCCAGGCGCGTCCGCCGCCTTGACGTACGTTTTTTCGCTTCACTATACTGACCCGGTTTCGGCTGCGAAATCCGTGCCCGCCACGGGTTTGACATTCTTTATTTACCGCCGGTAAGAGGGGGGCTCAATGCGTGCTTTCTCGGGTGCGTCGCAGGCAGTGGCCGCGGTGCTATTGCTAACGTCGGTTACGGCCTGCTCGCAGTTGGGGCGAATCGAAGCCGCCAGGTCATTCAGGTCTGCGAACACGGCTTATCAGGCGCAGGACTATGATACGGCGGCCGGGCTCTACGAGCAGACGCTCGAGCAGTATCCCGAACTCGTCCAGGCCCACTTCTTCCTGGCCAACAGTTACGACCAGCAGTATCGGTCAATCCGTCGCGGGGAAGCCGATAACGACAGGCTGCTGACGCAGGCCGTCGAGCACTATCAGGCCTGTGCGGACGCGCTGGCGACGTCCGAAAATCCTGAGGATCGGAAGCTCGCGATGCTGTCGCTCCAGTATCTGGCGGCCGTCTATGGTCCGGACAAGCTGAACGACCCGGCTGCAGCTGAGCCGGTCATTCACCGGATGAT
>JBFWPD010000513.1:0-3220 GCA_050250175.1 Vicinamibacterales bacterium | reverse complement strand
CCCGAACATCTGACACTCCGGCCTGCTTCTCGCGCCGCCACCGGGGCAACCACACGGCAGCAAAGACCTGCCTGCCCGTACTGAGATGGACTCCGTGCGGGCGAAGATCGCATCGAGTAGCGTGATCCGCGAAACCTGTGTCCCCAGAGTCAGTGTGTCACATGGACGGCTACCCCAACATGAGCATTTCCTCATCTCCTCAGGATGGACACCATGAGGACTGCGACAGGCCAGGGCTGTCACCCGAGGACCTGGGGCTATGGCCCCAGTATCTCGGTCAGGAGGTGGTGATTGCGGCGTCCGAAAAGATTGGCAAGAATCGATATCCACGTCCGGGCACGGTCGCGATAAACCGAGGCTTGCGCCAGTCATCCTGAAGCTTCGCCCGCAGGTTGCGGATGTGACGATCAACAACGTTGCTCTCGGATACGTAGTCCACACCCCAGAGTGAATCCAGGATCTCGTCACGCGTGACGATCTGACCGGCGTGCGCCACCAGCAGGTAGAGCAGACTCTGCTCCAGGCCGGTCAGGTGCAGCTCTGAGGTGCCGGCCCGGACCTGCCGCTGCATGATGTCGATCTCAATTTCGCCAACTTTGAGGATGGGATTGAAGGCGACGGCCTGCCCGTAGCTGCGGCGTGTAATCGCCAGCACGCGAGCGAGCAACTCTTCCGGTGAGAACGGGATCGTCATGATATCGTCGACGCCTTGCTCGAAGGCCGCCAGCTTGGTCCGGAGATCGCCGCGCCGTGTCAGCGCAATCGTCGGGATGCGCGTCCCACCGGCAGTCCCCGAGCGATCCAACTGCTGAATCAGTTGATCTCCGCCAATGTCCATGTCAATCACGGCCAGGTGCGGGGCCCACTCAGTAAGCACGATGGCCGCCTCGCCGAGGTTCTTTGCCTTCCGTGTCACGTAGACGCCGTGGTTGAGCGTCAGCTCGATCACATCGGCGAGAAGCGACTGTTCAACCATGACGAGGACACGAGACGGGCCATCTCCAGGGCTACTCCGCACACATGCACCTCAATGCCAGAATCGCAGCATCCCATCTCGCTGGACACGCCGACTCAAGTTGTGCCAGACGCAGCGCCGTCGAAATAGCTGATGGCAGACACATTGTACCTGCCTCGCGAGCTGGAGACGGTGGGCCGGCCAACGTATCGCACCAGCCTCCCTAGGCTGAGGCACGTCGGTTATTTGAGGCGCGGATGACGAATTGATCATGGCAGGGTTTCCGTGCGTGTGTGATAGTCCAACGAGGAGTCGCTCTCGACGCCCCAACACGCACGCTCTACCTGATGCACGTTCGCCGCTGGCGCCCATCGTTGGGCGTCAGGTCTCGGAGTTGCACAGATCGCGTGCCTGTACCCGGAACACCTGCATGCGCCATCACGCCCCTGGACAAGAGCACGCGGAGGACAATCATGGGTGAGAAGTTACGGAATAAGGATAAGGCGAAAACCCCAAAGTCTCCGAAGGCATCGAAGCACGGACTACGGCCGCACGAACAGCGCGAGAAAGATGCGGCCTTCAAGTCCGCCGACATTCCAACGAAGCCGGTTGGCGATCGCAAGCCGCCGAAAAAGTAATCGTTTGGTCTCGATGAGGAGCGGTCCAGGTGGAAGATGCGCCTGGAAACCGGAGACGACAGGCGGCGAACGTCGGCGATGTGTGATGCTTCGAAGCATCCACAGGTCGGACCGTCGGACGCACGGTCGCCAGGAGCATCACCATGCACGATCATCATGATCGTTCGAATGACCGGGACGTTCGCGGCGACCTTGTCTGCACACAATGCGCACGGGTAGCCGGCACGGTTCAAGGGGCGAACATGCGCCTGGCGAAGGTCGTGGCGCTCCGCGTCCGGGATCCTCAGCATGCTGACGCTGTCCGCCGCCTCCGTTGCCCGGATTGCTCCGGACGGTTGTGGCTCCAGAATCGCGAAGATGTCCCCATCGATCCGCTTGGGTCCAACCGTGAGATGCTGCTGCCAAATCGTGGCGGCTGCCGGAAGGCCACAAGGCTGCCATAACGCAACTGGCCGTGCTCGCGGGGGGACGATCCCAGACTGCTCATGGTTGGCAGCGCGCGCAACGCGGTGTCACGGCGAAGGTTGCGCGGGGAGCTATTTCATGGCAAATCGACAACGAGCCTCATCGACCACCAATCTGGCACTCCGGTTCGGCCGGATTGGACTCAGTGGGCTCGCCATGCTTGTGCTGACGGCTGGCTGCGGGGGCAGCGGCACGTCGTCAGACGACTCAGCCGCGACAGCCACGACCCGTCTCCGCACCGGGATGGAAGGCCTGCAAGGTGGCGTCGACCGTGGGATGCCTCCAACGGTCACGATGATAGACGGGCTGCGGTTCGATCCAGGGCACGTGACGGTTCGCGTGGGCACGACCGTTCAGTGGCGAAACGTCAGCTCAGAGTCACACACGGTGACTGCCGACCCGTCACGCGCGCTAACGGCTAGCAATGTCCAGTTGCCGGCCGGCGCGGAGCCATTCGAGTCCGAGGTTGTGGCGCCGGGGCAGATCTTCTCCCGTGAGCTTACCGTCGCCGGGGAATATCGGTACGTGTGCCGTATCCACGAGGGATCGGGAATGGTAGGGATCATCACGGCCGAGTGACCGACCGCGACGATCCAGCCTGCGAGCGGCACCGGGGGTGTCACTTCTCCGGGTCAGGATCAGGCTATCTTGGTAAGGGCGCGCAGCACTTCGGCGACGCTCCAGGCCTGCGCGACGCAGCCTCGCGGGGTAAACGGCGGCTCAGCATCGAAGATCTCGCCGATCGTCCCCAGGCACGTCTCGCCCAGGTGCGCCTCGAAGCCGCTGAGCACCTCCCATGCGCCCTGCCGGTCATCCGGATACGTCTTCAGCCAGGCGTCGACGTACGGTCCGGCCAGCCATCCCCAGATCGTTCCCTGGTGATAGGCTGCATCGCGTGAACGCAGGTCGCCAGAATAGCTCGGCTTATAGTCTGGGTGCTCTGGGGCGAGTGAGCGTAGGCCGACCGGCGTGACCAGCCGCTCCCGAACTACCGCGATTACCGGCTCCCAACGCTCACGATCCAGGATCGGATGCGTCAGCGAGATCGCGAAGAGCTGATTCGGCCGGCAGGCAGGATCATCCCCCTGTTCGCCATCCACCACGTCGTAGAGATAGCCGCCGGCGTCATACCAGAACCGACGGTTGAATGAGGTGCGTGCGC
>JBFWPD010000512.1:0-3226 GCA_050250175.1 Vicinamibacterales bacterium | reverse complement strand
TCACGTCGGCACGGGCGCACGTCTACAACCTGCCCCTCGAATTGCCAGCCACTGCGGGACAGGCGACGCCCGGAGCGATCCGGCATCCTGTCGCAAGGGACCTTCGCGAAGCAGACGTGCAAGTCAACGAAGCGGGTGACGCACGTGGTTTCACCAAGGTTCTGCCTCCGGATGCGAGCGTGGTGCTCGCGGGCCCGATTCACCACTTCGTTGAGACACAGGAGCAGCGCCTGGCGCGGAAGCTCACGACGCTGGGCTACGACGTGATCTTCCTGCCGTGCCCAGACGAGTAAGAGGTGCACAGTCATCGTGTTACGTTGGCGTCGACGGGATCGCACGCACCAAGGAGGAGCGCCATGGCCCGGTCATTTGTCGCAGTGATCGCGTTGAGCGTCGCGTCCATGGCCTGCCGGCCGGCCGTCCTTACGCAACAGGTTGACGCTCGTCGTGTCGCGGCTGACCTGCACCTGCAATTCACGAAGGCGGCTGATGCCGCGAACAGGGCGGTCATGGCTGACGCCGACGAAGCCTCTGCGACGGCCGCACGGGAAGCCGAAGACGCGGCTACGGCGGTCGACCGTGATCTCAAAGAGTTGCGCCCACTTCTCGAGTCGCTTGGGTACAGGGACGAACTCCGGTTCCTCGGAACGTTCGAGGAGCGATTTGCCGAGTACCGCAAGCTGGATGAGGAAATCCTGCCGTTGGCGGTCGAGAACTCGAATCTGAAGGCACAACGCCTCTCGTTTGGTCCCGCCCGGGAAACCGCGGCTGAATTCCGGCAATCGCTGGATGCTGCAGTCCGAGCCGCGGCGTCAGCGAACGTGTGCTGTGCGGATGCGCTGGCGGCCCGAGCCGTCGTGGCCCTTCTGGAGATTCAAGTACTCCACGCGCCGCACATCGCTGAAGCCGACGACGCCGCCATGACACGCATGGAGGCGCAGATGGCCGCGGCGGCGGGAACGGTGCGGAACGCGCTCAACGATTTGAAGGGGCTGATCGGGGCGACGGCGAGCGCACAACTGACCGCGGCAATCGCAGCGTTCGAGCGATTCGAGGAGACGAATCGGGAGATCCTCGCCCTGTCGCGACGAAACAGTGAGGTTCGGTCCCTGGCGTTGTCGCTCGGCCGAAAGCGGATGCTGACGGCCGTTGCGGACGACCAGCTCCGAGGGCTTGAAGAAGCGCTGGCGAAGCACGCGTTCACGGGCACGCGATAACGTGCGCGTCGCCATCAGCTCAGGGCTCGGTCACGAATCGGTATCCCACCCACGGTTCGCTGAGGACATACCTGGGATTAGCGGCATCGGGTTCAATCTTCTTGCGAAGCTGCGCGACGAGCGTCCAGAGATGTTCCGGCTGTGCCACGGCATTCGATCCCCAAATCTCCTTGAGGATGACCCGATGCGTGAGCACGCGATCATGATTGCGCGCCAAGAACGACAGGAGTTCGAACTCCTTTGGCGTGAGCCGGATCTCTGTCTCGCCACGAAGCACCCGGCGACGGTCGTAATCGATCGTCAGATCCCCGGCCCTGAGGTGACCTGTCTCGGTGTCGTCCTGTGACTGGACGCGACGCAACGCCACACGTATACGCGCGAGCAGTTCCTCAGGCCCAAAGGGCTTGGTGACGTAGTCGTCCGCTCCGAGGTCGAGAGCATTGACCTTGTCCGACTCTGCGCCCCGCGCGGAGAGCACGACGATCGGAACGGCCGACTCTGCGCGAATGCGGCGACAAACCTCCGTGCCCTGCATGTCGGGCAATCCGAGGTCGAGGATGATCAGGTCCGGCGGGCGATCGGCGAAGGCCCTCAGAGCCTCCGCGCCGGTACCTGCGACGTTGAGCTCGTAACCGCGAGCCTTCAGCAGCGGACCGACCGCACGTTGGATGGACGCTTCGTCGTCAACGAGAAGTATGCGTGGCCGGTGTGTCATCTGATGTTGTGAGCGGTTTCGGCGCGTTCGCCGGCAGCGTCGGAATCGCGATCGTGAACTCCGCGCCGTCTGGGCGATTCTCCGCCCAGACGTGTCCATGCTCGGCCGCCAGCAACCCTCTGGCAATCCACAAGCCCATGCCCGTGCCGGACGCCCGCGTCTTTGCGGCCGCTCCCCGATAGAACCGTTCGAAGAGATGCGGAAGATCGGCCGGGTCGATGCCCGGGCCATGATCACGCACTGTGATTCTAAGCTCGTCGTTAGAGATGCCAGCGCTCACATCAATCCCCGTTCCTGCCGGAGCGTACTGGGCTGCGTTTTCGAGCAGGTGCGCCACGGCGGTCGCCGTCAGCCGGGGATCGACTAGAACGGGCACATCCGTGTCGATATGCACATCAAGCGGATGTGCGTGCAGCGCCTGTTCGACTTGGCTCCTGGCAGCGGCGACGATCTCCGACGGATGCGCCAGACGAACCTCGGTCGCGATCGGGCCGGCGTCAATCCGTGCCATCTCGAGGATATTCTGGAAGAGCCGTGTTAGCCGCTCCGCTTCCGCCAGAATCAGGTCGCTCTGCTCGAGGCGCTCGGATTCAGTCATCCAAGGCGCCTTCACATTGCTGGCTGCGACACGGATGGCCGTCAATGGTGTGCGCAGATCGTGGCCGAGCGAGGCGAGCAGGGTTGTCTTGAGCGCTTCGCTCTGTCGTGTGAGCTCCGCCTGTTTTCGTTCTTCAAGGAAATGTGCCCGTTCAATCGCAATCGCCACGATTCCAGCGAGCGTGTCCAGAGTGCCGGGTTCGACGGGTCGGCCGCCCGCGGCGAGAATGCCGGTGGGCTTGGTACCCACGCGAAGAGGAACGAGCCGCACGGTCAGACCTTCGATGGTCACGGTTCGGTGGCCAGCGTAGGTGCCAGCATGCGCGTCGAACTCCAGCGATGCCTGCGCAGCCGCGAAGGCCGCGGACAGCTCCCGGTTGTCCAAGGTGAGCGCCCGCGCACCTCCCTCGAACACGTCCCATTTGTGATCATGGGGTAGCGCGAGCGCGACGAACTCCAGATCGAAGCGTCGCGCGAGCGCGCGCGCCAGGATGGATATCGCCTCGTGACTGTCGGTGATCACGAGCACGTCGCGGCTCAAGTCGAACAGGCGTGCCAGCTCGTTTCGGCGTCCGACGGCCTCGTTCGCACGGGCGCGCACAGCTGCCGAGAGCTGGCTCGCAATGACCGCGACGACCAGGAAAACAAAGAGCGCGACCCAGTTCTGCGGGTTGGCCAGTGTGTGGGTGTAGATCGG
>JBFWPD010000511.1:0-3255 GCA_050250175.1 Vicinamibacterales bacterium | reverse complement strand
GGAAGCATTCCTGATCGAGAACAAGGTCGAGATCAGCGCCGAACCGATTCAGGAAGGAGGCAACCCGTGGGTGACGCTGCTGTTCAGTTTCGGCCCGGCACTATTCTGTATCGGCTTCTATATCTGGCTCTTTCGGCGCGCGGCACAGCAGGGAGCCGGAATGATGGGAGGCGGATTGATGGGCATCGGAAAGAGCACGGCCCGCCGCTACGATCGGGAGAAGGACACGAAGGTCACGTTCGATGATGTCGCCGGGATCGACGAAGCCGAGAACGAATTGGTCGAGATTGTGGATTTTCTCAAGGACCCACCGAAGTATACTCGCTTGGGCGGGGCCGCTCCGAAAGGCGTGCTGCTGGTGGGTCCGCCCGGTACGGGGAAAACTCTGTTGGCGAAGGCGGTGGCAGGAGAAGCAGGGGTGCCGTTCTTTTCGATGAGCGCCGCGGAATTCGTAGAGATGATCGTCGGCGTGGGTGCGGCGAGGGTTCGGGATCTGTTCAAGGAGGCGCACGAACATGCGCCGGCCATTGTCTTCATCGACGAGTTGGACGCCATCGGCCGCGCCCGAGGGCAGATGGCGATCGGAGGCTCGAGCGAACAGGAGCAAACCTTGAATCAGATTCTGACCGAAATGGACGGGTTTTCGAGTCGAGAAGGCATCATCGTGTTGTCTGCGACCAACCAACCGGACGTGCTCGACAAAGCACTCCTGCGACCGGGACGCTTCGACCGGCGGGTCGTGGTGAACCTCCCGGACAAGACCGGGCGGGAGGCGATCCTCAAGGTCCACACTCGCAACGTGCCGCTCGCGAACGACGCAACCTTAGGCGAGCTTGCCGCGACGACGCCTGGATTCTCCGGTGCCGATCTGAAAAATCTGGTGAACGAAGCGGCACTGTTGGCGGCCCGACGGGAACAACAGGAGGTCCATTACAAGGACTTCCTCGATGCGCTGGAGAAGATCGTGCTCGGCCCCGAACGCCCGCTCCTCTTGAGCCGTGCCGATAAGGAACGCATCGCCTATCACGAGGGTGGCCACGCCATCCTGGGCCTGGTCGTTCCCGGCGCCGACCCGGTGCACCGGGTGACGATCGTGCCCCGAGGGCAGGCACTCGGCGTGACCTATCAGCGACCCGACAGCGATCGGTATAACTATCCGGACGCCTATCTTCGCGCAAGGATCGTCGGCATGTTGGGAGGCCGCGCGGCCGAGGAGGTCGTCTACGGCACCAAGACGACCGGCGCCGAGAATGACATCGAGCAAGCGACGGGTCTCGCCCGCCGCATGGTCACACGCTGGGGCATGAGCGAGCGGCTCGGGCTCGTGCAGCTTGCGCCTCAGGGGAATCCCTATCTTGGCGGACCAGGCGGGTTCACCGGAGCGAGACCGTTCAGCGAGCAGACCGCAGAAACGATCGATGCCGAAGTGCTCAAGATCATCAGCGAGAGCCACGATGAGGCGAAGCGACTCCTCACAACACATCGCAAACAGCTGGATGCGCTGGCCGACGCCTTGCTGTCGCGGGAGACGCTCAATGAACAGGAGATCCTGGAGGTCACAGGACTCCCGCCGGCGCCGGCCCTGGAAACCGTGATGTTACCCCCTATCGGCATGGCCAGCGGGAATGTTAGCCTTTCGTAAACACTCACCGTCGCGAGTGTCTCAACCTGACGGTGATACCAACGCTGAACTGTTGTCCGCTGATACCACCATCGCTGATCCCTCCACACCAAGGAACGTGTCATGACCAACATCAGTCCCGTCGTCACACTGTCCCCGCGTGACTACGACGCAGTATTGTTCGATCTTGACGGCGTCCTGACCAAGACCGCGAGCGTGCACGCCGCGGCGTGGAAGAGGCTGTTCGATGAGTTTCTTCAGCACCGGGCTGCGAGCACCAGTGAGCCCTTCGTCCCTTTTGACGTTCTGGAAGACTACCGCCGCTACGTCGACGGCAAGCCGCGTTATGACGGTGTCGCAAGTTTCTTAAATTCTCGCAGAATTGAATTGCCTTTCGGCTCCCCAGGAGAAGCTCCCGGCATGCAAACGGTCCAAGCGCTCGGGAACATGAAGGACACCTACTTCATGCAACATCTGGTGCAGCATGGCATCCAACCCTATGAACCTGCCGTCGAGCTCGTTCGCACACTTCGGGCGCAACAAGTCAAAACGGCGGTCGTGTCTTCCAGTATCAATTGCGCGGCAGTCCTGGAGGCAGCCGGCATCTCGCATCTGTTCGATGCGAGGGTGGACGGGACGGATATCATTCGCCTGGCCCTCAACGGCAAGCCCAGCCCCGACGCGTTTTTAGAGGCCGCCACCCGCCTCAAGGTTGAGCCGTCGCGCGCAGTCGTCGTGGAGGACGCCATCGTCGGCGTCGAGGCGGGACGAGCCGGCCGATTCGGCACCGTCATCGGCGTCGATCGTGGCGGACATTCGCAGGCTCTGCGTGAGGCGGGCGCCGATGTGGTGGTGACCACGATGGCGCAGGTCAAAATCGCAGAGGAACCGCCTGCTTCTTGGTCGCTGGTATATGAAGGATTCGACCCCGCGACTGAGGGAATCCGCGAAGCTCTGTGCACCCTGGGGAACGGTTATTTCGCGACCCGCGCGGCCGTGGCCGGGACAGTGGCGGATGACGTGCACTATCCGGGAACCTACCTCGCCTGCGGTTACAACCGGCTGCGCACCGATATTGCCGGCCGCGTGGTGGAAAATGAGGATCTCGTCAACTTTCCGGACTGGCTGACACTGGCGTTTCACGTCGCCGACGGCGAATGGTTCGATGTCAGATCGGTGAACCTCCTGTCATACCGGCAGGAGCTCAATCTCCGGCGCGGCATGCTGTTCCGAACCATACGCTTCGAGGACGGCCAGGGGCGTCGCACGACGCTTCAGGAGCGACGCCTGGTGTCGATGAACAACATGCACCTGGCTGCGCTGGAGCTGACCCTGACCGCCGAGAACTGGTCCGCCGGCGTCACGGTCCGTTCGGGGATCGACGGGCGCGTCATCAACCAGGGCGCCATGCTCTATTGCGAGTTCAACAATACGCACCTCGACCCGTTGGCAAGCGAGGTCGTGGCCGAGGACAGCGTGTCTCTGCTGGTGCGCACCAGCCAGTCGAATATTCATATGGCGCAGGCAGCACGAATGCGGGCATTCGTCGACGGAGAGCTTTGCAAAAATGCCCGCCGGGTGATCGAGGAACCAGGTTACATCGGACAAGAGCTGGCGATCGATCTTCAGCAAGG
>JBFWPD010000510.1:0-3271 GCA_050250175.1 Vicinamibacterales bacterium | reverse complement strand
CGCACTGCAGAGTGCCTCCATCGTTCACCACGGACTGGATTCGTCTTTCGAGCGCATCGAGGTCATGCCGCTGGAGAGTGGGCGACTTGCCTTCTACCGGACCAATGGCGGCGCAATGACATCGTTCGGCATATCGGTCCGTTGGGAATGTCGACTTGTCCCGGGGCTACTTTGGGTGCGGAATGTCTGGGAGGCGTATCCCGCGTACCGGGCCAGCGCCGAGGTGCTCGGGCATGACCGCATTCGATTCACCGCACCAGCTTACGGAGACCGGCGTCCGAGCAAGAGTGTGGACGTGGTGAGTCTCTCGACACGCTGGTGCCCGACCGCCGGATGACGACTCGTCATGCTTTGCTGCCGTCGATTGTTGCTGCGTCGTCGCTCCCTCAGGCCAGCCGGTACGAGCAACGCCGGGAGAAGAACTGGCGAGCGGTAACGGTCGGTGCGGATTGGTACAACGAGCGGGGCTGGGGGAGAGCGCCATGCTCGCGGTGAGCTACCGCTCAGGCAGAAGATTGCGCGCGATCGTGTAGCAATGCAGAGCCACCGGCACGAAATCGATCGTGACTCCCGCCACGTCTCTCTGCCCGTGGAAGGTTCGGGTCGTTACGAGGGGGGCTCTCGTGAGCCGATGTCGACGCGCCAGTTCAAGCAAGCCACGAATTTCCGCCAGGTCATCGGGAGAACGGTCCGACCACTTGATCTCCACTGCGAAACGTGGCTTTTGCGTCCGGGAATCCAATGACACGATATCTACTTCGAGATCCTGACGGCCTGCCCGCCACCTCGCATAGTGAAGTGAGCGACTGATGTCTTCGCTGTGCAGCCACTGACTCCAGACAGCTGTCTCAGCGAGCCGCCCCATCGCTTCGTCATCGGCGTTGACCATTCCGAACAGCGCAGCCCGGATAGAAGGGTTCGTGAGATATACCTTGAACGTGCGCGCGCGCTGCAGTCGCAGTGCGTTCTCATCGATCCGGTGAACTCGTCGAATGAGAAAGGCAGCTTCCAGATATTCCAGGTAGTCAGCGAGCTTGTTCTTGGCAATTCCCGAATGCTTGCTCAGAGTCTCAAGGCCGACTTCGTTGCCCGTGTTGTAGGCCAGAACGTTGAAGAACCGATTCAGCTCCTGGGTGTCCCCGATGCCGTACAAGCTCGGAAGATCCTTGAGGAGAACCTTGTCGATCACGTCCTGACGGAGAAAGCGGTCGGGGTTGTCCCGAACTGTGGGATTCATGACGGCTTCGGGAAACCCGCCGAAATTGAGGTAGCGGACGAACTCGGAATTCAATCCATGGATGTCCCGGGCCACGTACTGCTGTGGACGCTCCGCCGCCCCCGGAAGTCCGGAAACGAGAGACTCCCCTTCTCCAGCAAACCGAAGGTATTCCGCGAATGTGAGCGGTGGCAGGAAGAATTCAGTGAATCTGCCTGCACCAGACTCGCGACTCTTCATACGCAACGCTGCGGCTGCGGAGCCACTCGCCACGAATCGCATCGTTGGATAGGTATCGACCAGCGACTTGAGGTGCACTTCCCAGTCCTTGAGGTACTGCACTTCGTCAAACAGGATCCAGAGCTCGGCACCCTTCGGGTGTTGGTGACGGTCGGCGAAGGACTGGACAAGATCTTCGAGCGAGCGCCCGGAATAGACCGGCGTGTCGAGTGAAAGAAACAGAATCTGTGTGCCGGTCACGCCCCGTCGCAGCAACTCCGCGACGAGGTGTTTCAACATGACAGTCTTGCCGACACGCCGTGGCCCGATAAGCACGACAGCCCTTCGAACGCTCGTGTCCGTGACCAGATTCGAGAACTGCGGAAAGTACGCGCGCCGCGGCCACTCGTCTTCGACTCGATCGATGCCTCGACCAGCGATCCACCACGGGTTGTCGAGCGACAGTCTGCGCGAGACGTCCTGGGGGGGGATCTGTAAGTTGGTTGCCATAGGGGAAAATACTAACCCCAAATTCGTCAAATTAGGTGTACGAAAAATTTCTTAATTGAACTCC
The DNA here is from genome assembly GCA_050250175.1 of Vicinamibacterales bacterium. Lineage (GTDB taxonomy): Bacteria > Acidobacteriota > Vicinamibacteria > Vicinamibacterales > CAVVIG01 > JBFWPD01. The sequence continues at coordinate 1,262 of JBFWPD010000510.1, read as the reverse complement.
CGCGTGTTTTCCGATATTTTTCAGATTGTTGCGCTGCCTGCGCTCACGTGCCCAGGACGATAGCTGACGCTATCACGCCACTGAAAGGCGGAACCTCACGCCCCCGAGCACCCCACTCCAGCCGCGATCGGCCCGTCCGTGCTCCGCGTGCGAGCCGATCTCGGTTCGAATGCCGGCCCCCGAAGGCAGCGCGAAGGGCGGACATCGGCCAGACACTCAAGAAGAGTGGGGAGCTCGAAACCTCGAGCTACCTCGGCAGATCCGTCACCGCCCCCACGGAGGCGTTGGAGACCAGTCGCGCGTACTTCGCCAGCACGCCCGAGGTGTACCGCGGTGCCGGTGCCCTCCAGTCGGCCAGGCGCTTCGCGACCTCCGCCTCGCTCACCTCGAGATCCAGACGCCGGTTCTCGACATCGATCACGATCGTGTCGCCGTCGCGCGCGGCGGCGATCGGCCCGCGCTCCGCGGCTTCGGGCACGATGTGACCGATCACGAATCCGCGTGTGGCTCCGGAGAACCGGCCGTCGGTGATGAGCGCCACGGTCTCGCCCAGTCCGGCGCCCTGCAGGGCGCCCGTGACGAGCTGCATCTCCCGCATCCCGGGGCCGCCGATGGGTCCCTCGTAGCGCAGCACCATGACGTCACCGGGCTGGATGCGGCCGGCCTTGATGGCGCGGAAGGCCTCTTCCTCGGCGTCGAACACGCGTGCCGGACCGCGGTGCACCGCCTTCTTCTGGCCGGAGATCTTGATGACACAGCCCCCGGGCGCCAGCGTGCCGCGCAGGATCGCCAGGCCGCCCTCGGGCTTGAGTGCCTGCGTCAGGGGCTTGATGACGTCCTGCCCCGGCGTCTCCGCTGCTCGCGCGATCTCCTCGCCGAGGGTGCGCCCGCTCACGGTCTTCTCGTCGGGGTGCAGCAAGCCTGCCTCGACGAGCCGCTTGCCGACCACCGGCATGCCGCCGGCTTCGAACATCTCCGGCGCAGTGTAGGTTCCCCAGGGCCGCATGTCGGCGACCACTGGCGTCTTGCGGGAGATCCGGTCGAAATCCTCCAGCGCGAGATCGATGCCGAAGTCGTGCGCCGTCGCGAGCAGGTGCAGCACGGCGTTGGTCGATCCGCCGGTCGACATCACGCCGGTGATCGCATTCTCGAAGCTGCGGCGCGTGACGAGGGAGCGTGGCGTGACGCCCTGCCGGAGGAGGTCCATGACCAGCTTTCCGGACTCGTAGGCCACGTCGACCTTGGACGGGTGCAGCGCCGGC
>JBFWPD010000509.1:0-3277 GCA_050250175.1 Vicinamibacterales bacterium | reverse complement strand
GCCGCCAACGCGCTCGGCTTCGGCTACTGGCGAACGACGATCTACATCGTCCTCCCGCAAGCCATTCGCATCATGATCCCCGGTCTGGTGAACAACTCAATCGCACTGCTCAAGGACACGACGCTCGTCATGGTCGTCGGCCTCTTCGATCTTCTCAACATTGTTACGGCTGGATCGTCAGACCCGCTATGGCTCGGCACGGCGACGGAGGGGCATGTCTTCGTCGGCCTCGTGTTCTGGACAATGTGCTTCGGGATGTCCCGTTACAGCCATCGGCTGGAGCGCTCGCTTCGCGGCCGCCACCACTGAACCGGAACCAGATAGTAGAGAAATCAAATGATCAGAATGACGGGAGTCCACAAATGGTTCGGCACCTTCCAGGCCTTGGACGACATCAACCTGACGGTCGCGCAAGGCGAGCAGGTGGTTGTCTGCGGACCTTCCGGGTCGGGGAAATCGACCATGATACGGTGCATCAACGGCTTGGAGCGTCACGAGCAAGGCACTATCCAGGTCGGCGGACAATCCGTCTCGTCCACGGGTCAGGGGATCGAGGAGATCCGCCGCAATATCGGAATGGTATTCCAGTCGTTCAATTTGTTTCCGCATCTCACCGTGCTGCAGAATCTGACGCTGGCGCCGATGAAACTGAAGCGGATGCACAAACCCGATGCGGAGGAGTTCGGCACGTCGCTGCTGCGCCGCGTGCATATCGAACAGCATGCGAACAAGCTGCCGGACGAGCTCTCGGGAGGACAACAGCAGCGCGTGGCAATCGCACGCGCGCTCGCAATGACGCCGAGGGTGATGCTGTTCGACGAACCGACTTCGGCGCTTGATCCGGAAATGGTCAAGGAGGTGTTGGACGTGATGATCGATCTGGCCGAAACCGGCATGACGATGATCTGCGTCACTCACGAGATGGGCTTTGCCCGCGCTGTCGCCGACCGTGTCGTGTTCATGTGCGACGGCTGCATCATCGAGCAGGCCGGGCCGCACGACTTCTTCTCAGCGCCAAGTACGGACAGGGCGCGCCAGTTCATTCAGCAGGTGATACATTGATGAATTCTCTCAAGCCGAAGTTCGGCCTCGACACGGTCGCGACGCATTCGGGCCGCAACCCCGCCGCCCATGCCGGCAGCGTCAATCCACCCGTCTATCATGCCTCGACGATTCTCTTCGATCGAATGGAGGACTACGAGAACCGGCGCGAACGGTTCTACGACGGCGTCGGCTACGGCCTCTATAACACGCCGACCACGCTCGCGCTCGCCGAGGCAGTCGCTGAACTCGAGGACGCGTCACGGTGCCTGGTGGTGCAGTCGGGAACCGCTGCGATCGCCACCACCTTGATGGCCTTCGCCTCGTCGGGTTCGCATCTGCTCGTGGCCGATACCGCCTATCGGACGACACGCAATTTTTGCGAGGAAATCCTGCGGCCACTCGGCATCGACATCACCTACTACGACCCCATGCTTGGCGCGGCCATCGCCGATCTCATCACGCCGGCAACGACGCTCGTCTATCTCGAGAGTCCGGGATCGATGACGTTCGAGGTGCAGGACATACCCGCCATCACGGAGGTTGCGCGTCGGCACGCAGTGCCGACGGCGATCGATGCGAGTTGGGCCTCGCCGGTATTCCTGCGTCCGCTCGCGCTCGGCGTCGACATCTCGATTCAGTCCGGGACGAAATATCTCTGCGGGCATTCCGACGTGATATTCGGGACGGCCGCGACTTGCGACGAAACCCTCTTCCGCAGGCTCAAGGATGTCGCCGGCCGTCTGGGACACAGGCTCGGCGGAGAGGATTGCTACCTCGCCTTGCGTGGCTTGCGCACGCTGCCTCTCCGGATGGAGCGGCATCAGGAAACGGCGCTGCGGCTGGCCGAGTGGCTCGCCACGCAACCTGAGGTGAAGCAAGTCTTGCACCCCGCCTTCCCCGATCATCCGGGCCACTCGATATGGCGGCGAGATTTCACCGGCGCATCGGGCCTTTTCGGCGTCCTGCTTCATCCCGCGCCAAGGTCAGCCATCGCGGCCGCCTTGGAGGGCATGAGGCTCTTCAAAATGGGGTCAAGCTGGGGCGGATACGAAAGCCTGATCGTGCCTGTCGATGCGGGATATATACGTGCGACCAGTCCGGGGGGGAACGACGGCGTGCTTCTCCGTGTCCATGCGGGGCTCGAGACGATTGACGATCTGATCAAGGATCTCGAGGAGGGATTCGGGAGACTGAGGTCGCACGCCGCGTCGGAGCTTGGGAACGCCCGCCCCGCTCCTGTCCGCGCATCGGTGCGATGAGCCAACTCACGCTGGGCGGCAGTGGCCCAGACTGGCGGCCAGGAGCCGCCAGTCTGCATAAAGAAGATCAGTGGGCCAATGGCTGCGGCTCATAGCCCGCAGCGCGGATCGTCTCCGCCGCGACAGCGGCATCGCCGGCGACAGTAACTTCCCTTTTATCGAGATCGATGCCGACGCCGACGCCGGGCATCATCTGGTCGAACGCCTTACGGATGGTTCCGGCGCAATGACCGCAGGTCATTTCGGCTACCTTGAAGGTGGTCCCCTCGACCTTCTCGCCCGCCGCATGCGACGTGTGTTCGTGGGTGCTGCACATAATATTCTCCTTGTGAATCTTAGCAGTTCGTCCAGTCTGAACCTTGCCATCGTTGTAAGGTCAAGACCGAAATTGCTGTCTGCCGCCGAATTTGACGCTACCCAATTGCCGGATCTCGGCACAATCGGGAGGCGGATGGGCTCCCCTTGTCGATTGTTTATGGCTTCATGGCGCGGGCCTCCAAACCGTGCACCCGGTTCCGTGGCGCGGCAGGCGTCGTCGCATGCCTCTCGCATGAGGCGAGGTCCTGGATGATCGGGCAGTCCGGACGGTCGTCGCCGTGGCAGTTCTCGGCGAGATGACGCAAGGTACCCACCATCGCCTGCAACTCCAGCATCTTGGCTTCGAGCGCCTCGACCTGCTCGAGCGCGATACGCTTCACATCACCGGAGGCCCTGTCGCGGTCCCGCCAGAGGGTCAGCAGTTCCCGCATCTGGTCGATCGAAAAGCCAAGGTCACGCGCTCGCCGGATGAAGCGCAGCGTGTGGATTTCGCCGTCCGAATAGACGCGGTAGCCCGACCCCGCGCGGATAGCCGCCTTGATCAGGCCGATGGATTCATAGTGTCGGATCATCTTGGCGGACACGCCCGATGCGGCCCCTGCTTCTCCGATGTTCATGGTCTCTCCTGATGCTCTGCCGACCACGCTGGGCCGATC
>JBFWPD010000508.1:0-3289 GCA_050250175.1 Vicinamibacterales bacterium | reverse complement strand
ATCGAGGCGTCCGGTTGTCCGGCGGCGAGCGTCAACGCGTGGCCCTCGCGCGCGCGCTTCTCCGACGCCCGTCGCTGCTCATCCTCGACGAAGCGACGAGCGCCCTGGATCCGGAGAACGAGAGCCGCATTCTCAACGCACTCCGTCGTCTCCACGGCTCGCTGACCATCGTCATGATCACGCACCGGCTCGCCGCGGTCGCCACCGCCGACGTGATCCACGTGCTGGAAGGCGGACGTCTCGTCGAGTCCGGATCGTGGGAGCATCTGACGACCCTGGCGGGCGGACGTTTTCGAGAGCTGAGCGAATCGAGCATCGCATGAGCGACGATCTGTTTCTTTGCCTGCACGACAGCGTGATCTGGCGCGATCTCGGCGGCGTGCTGATCGTGCTGAACGGAAAGAGCGGACGCTATTTCCAGCTGGACGGATCGGCAGCCGAGATCTGGCGGCAGATCGACGGGCGACGTACGGCGGCGGCCGTTGCGCGGGCGCTCGCCGGTGAACACGACGGAGCGGCTGCCGCCATCGAGCGCGACGTCCGGGAGTTCGTGGATGGCGCACTTGCCGACCATCTGCTCGTCGCCCGCCAGGAACCGGCGTCGCGCCAAGACGCGCAGCCTGGCCTCGACCCTGCCCTTCAGATCGGCGCATCCGGCCTGACCGTCAACGGATCGCTCGACGCCCTGCGCGAGCAGTTCGCCCGGAATCACTACGTGCAGCTGGCGCAGTTCATCGACGCTCGTCTGCTGAGCGCGATCCTCGACCGGGTGGCCGAAGGCGAGTTCATCGATCGTTCCCACGGCCACATCGGCACCGAAGAATGCCTCGAGCCCGGCCTCGCGACGAGCATGCTGCAGCTGGCGTTCAACGACCCCGCGCTGCTCGCGGCCATCGAAGAGATCGCCGGATGCGGCCCGGTCCGATGCTTCGACGGGCGCGTCTACCGGATGACGCCAGGCGCGGGTCACTACGACTCGTGGCACGGAGACGTGGGCCAGGATCGGCAGGTCGCGGTCAGCGTCAATCTGAGCGTCGAACCGTACGACGGAGGCCAGCTGGAGATTCGACGTGTCTCCGAGACCCAGGCGTCGCATACCGTGTCCAATCAGGGTCTGGGGAACGCCGTGATGTTCCGGGTGTCGCCCGAGCTCCGGCACCGCGTCGGACCGGTCGAAGGCGCCCACGCACGGATGGCCTATGCCGGATGGTTCCGCTCCATGCCGGACTTCCAGGATCTCTTCTTCGCGACGCTCCGGCAGTAGCGCCAGACGACATCGGCTTTGACGTGCGTCAGCCGGCGAGCCGGCGAACGATCGCGTGCGGCCATCCCGTCTCGTTGTCGAGGTGGACGACCTCCAACCCCGCGCGGCCGGCCATGTCCTGCATGTCCGTCTCGCTCACGTTGCGGGCATAGCCGAGGCTCGGCGCGAAGAAGGCCGATTCCCTGCGAAGGGCGCGCCGGCGCAGGGCGTTGAGCGGCCCTGACCCGGCGGGCGGCGTCGTGTCGTGCGCGGCGTTCCAGAAGTAGCTGACGAGAACTGGTCCCTGCGTGAGCTGTCCGACCGCGGTAAGGGCGGCGACGCGGGTCGAGTCGTGAATGAGGTGCGAGAAGCTGCCCCAGCCGAAGATCGCCGCGTCGAACGGCGCGAGCTGACGAAGGTCCACCCGTTCTCTGTCCGCCGTCGCAGGCACCGTGGGAAGGTCTTCGTAGGTGGCGAGGTAGGCGTCGAGTTTTCCCGCGTACTCGCCGCGGGCCTTCTCGAGCATCGATGCCACCGGTCCCTCGGCAGGATCGAACGCCACGACGCTGTATCCCATCTCGACGAGCGCAAAGGCTTCACGTCCTCCGCCGGCACCGCCAAGAAGGATGCGCGCCGGCGGCGGAGGGAAGAATTGACGGATGGTTCGGTCTTCCCACCCGAAGAGACCGCTCCTGAACGCCGAAGAGCCCGCGTCGTACGAGGGCTGGCTGTTGTACGCGCAGCGGCAGTACTCCTCCAGGAAATCGTCCGAGGCGAACGCGAGGACGAGCAGCGAGCGGAGGCGGTCGGAACGGAGGTAGGCGCGATCGAGGTGCGTGGTGGCGTGGACGAGCTTCGCGCTCAGGCGGGTCAGGTAACCGGACATGGCGACCCTCGGGCTCCGAAGCCCACGATGGGTGCGTACTCCTCTCCATCGGGACCGGGGAACGGCTGGCCATCCAGCTCGATCCAGGCGTGACCGTCGGTCGCATCGCTCGTCTTCCTGGCGCCGAGCAACAGGACCGGTTTCGCGCCGGCCCGTGAGAGCAGGCGATAGAGCGTCAGGCTCCGATCGAGGCAGTTGGTGCTGACCAAAAGGCGCCCGCCGATCGTGGCGAACTGCCTGATGCGCTCGACCTCCTGGCGGGAGCGGTCCCCGTCGAACGGCGCGACCGGTGGAGACCACATGAGCCCGGCCAGCGTTCTTACGTTAATCGCGTGCTTCAGGAGCGGAAGCGACACGCGCGATATAACCATGCTGGCAGTCAACCTGGCGTCAGCGCGTACACACGCGGTCAGCCGCTTCGCCGCGTCGCGCACGCGCGCAATCTGCGGCGTGCGGGTCATGCGACTTCAACCTCTACGGGCTCTACGGGCTCGACGGATTCCACAGACTCTACATGCTTCACAGGCTTTACAGGCTTTACGGGGCCCACAGCCCGCTCGACGCAGTCGAATACCGCCGGGAGGCTTTCGAGTCCAGACGCGTACTTCAAGGTGAACACAGGAATGACGGCTACCAGTTCCAGGTAGTGCTGGAGGACTCGCCGCCGCACCTCGCGGTCCTTGGCGTCGAAACAGCGGGCAAACGGGAGGAGCGCCTGATAGGCAGCCAGCGCCGGCAACTGCTCGGCGACCGGCTGGCCGGCGGAGGTCCGGGACAGGATGAAAAGGGCGGATAGCGGCTGCGTCGACACGGTGGCGGCGGCACTCGCGCCGGTCGCACGAATCTGCGTGGCGCCGGATCCTACGCCGAAGAACGCGGCCGACTGCGGCCGAAGGCGGACGCCGAACGGCAGCTCACGCGCGCGAACTCCCTGGTGTCCGAACTGGAGCACGAGAGAGTCGTCTGCAAGTTGCCGATAGCCCCGCCGGCTGAGTCCGTACGCGATCGTGGACTTGCCGCTCTCGCAGTCGCCACAGAAGCCGACCACGCCGGACGCCAGCGATACCGCGCTGGCATGGAGCGTTTCGTCACCAAGCGCCTGCAGGGCCAGCGGCTCGACGACGCGATGAAAGAAGTCGAGGACCGCTCGGGAATCGAGC
>JBFWPD010000507.1:0-3295 GCA_050250175.1 Vicinamibacterales bacterium | reverse complement strand
CAGTCGCGTCGAGCACGCGGTCGATGTAGGTGGGCGTGACCCGAAGTCCGCCGTTGGCAAACGCCGCATATCCGACCGCCATCTGGAGCACGGTGGCCGAGCCCGCCCCAAGTGCCATCGTGAGGTACGGCGGAATCTGGCGCTTCTCGAACCCGAACCGCGTGACATAGTCCTGCGCGTAGTCCGTGCCGATCGCCTGAAGTATCCTGATCGAAACGAGGTTCTTGGACTTGGTAAGGGCCGTCCGGAGGGAGATCGGTCCGTCGAAAGTGCCGTCGAAATTCTTGGGTTCCCACGTGCTGGAGCCGGTCTCGGCTGCATCGAACGCGAGCGGCGCGTCGTTGATGATGGTCGCCGGCGTGAAGCCCTTTTCCAGGGCCGCCGAGTACACGAACGGCTTGAAGCTCGATCCGGGCTGGCGATACGCCTGGGTCACGTGATTGAACTGGTTGCGGTTGAAGTCGAACCCGCCCACGAGCGACCGGATGTCACCGGACTGCGGATCGAGACCGACGAGCGCCGCTTCGACCTGCGGCAACTGAACGATCTGCCATCTGTCGGCGCCGAGGCGCTCGATGCGCGTGAAGGCCCCGCGTCGCAGGCGACGGTCCGGTGGCGCTCCGGCCGCCAGCATCCGCTGGGCGAACTTGAGACCGTCTCCCGTCACCTCGACGACGCCGACCCCCTTCGCGAACAGGGACACCGACCTCGCCGACACATTCAGGACCACTGCCGGATAGATGCCGTCGGTCTCCTCTTCGTCGCCGAACAGTTCTTCGAGTGATTCGTCACGGGAACCCGACGGCAGGTCCGCGAACTTTTCCGCTCCCCGGTAGCCGCGGCGGCGGTCGTATTCGAGCACGCCCTTCCGCACCGCGCGGTAGGCCGCGTCCTGGTGCAGTCGCGAGACGGTCGTGTACACGCTGAGGCCGGAGGTGTACGCGGCGTCCTTGTAGCGCTCAAACATGCGCTGCCGGACCATTTCCGTCAGATATTCCGCATGCGTAGCGTAAGCCTGCCGCTCCCTCTGTACGGCGAGACGGGTCTTCATTGCTTCGTCATACTCGTCCCGGGTGATGTAGCCGAGCGCCAGCATCCTGCCCAGCACGTAGTGCTGCCGGGTCCGGGCCCGGCTCGGGTTGCTCACGGGGTTGTAGGAAGAAGGCGCTTTGGGGAGCCCCGCGAGCATTGCGTGCTCGGCGAGGTTAAGTCTTGCCAGAGATTTGCCGAAATAGGTCTGGGCGGCCGACGCGAAGCCGTAGGCCCGCTGCCCGAGATAGATCTGATTGATGTACAGCTGAAGGATCTCGTCCTTGGTGAGGTTTTGTTCGATCTTGAACGCGAGCAGGGTTTCGTTGAACTTTCGGGTGAACGTTTTTTCCTTTGAAAGGAAGAAGTTACGGGCCACCTGCATGGTGATGGTGCTCGCACCTTGACGCGCCCCGCCATGGAGGAAGTTCGAGAGCGCGGCACGCGCGACGCCCACGTAGTCGACGCCGCCGTGCTGGTAGAAGCGCTCGTCCTCGGCAGCGAGGATCGCCTCTATCAGCGGCCGCGGCACGTCCTTGATCGACACGAGGGCGCGTCGTTCCTCGCCGAACTCGCCGAGCAGATCACCTTCGACGCTGAAGACCCGGAGGGGAATCTTCGGCTTGTAATCGGTCAGCACGTCGAGGGACGGCAACCCCGGATACGCCACGACGACGGCATAACCGAGAAGCAGCGCACCCGCTATCAGCAGAGAGAGGATCAGGAAGAGTGGCAGGAACCACCAGCGGAGAAGCATTGGCAGACAACTTGCTTAGAAGGGTCTTTTGCAAGACGGCGTCGGGATTATACGGTCGTCTCGCGCCACTGCTGCTCCGCGTCACGATTTTCCAAGCTTGATTTGTAGTTGCGACTCGTATCTAATGTGTTTTAAGCGCAAATTGGCGTAACTCGCCCATGCTCAAGGGAAAAGTAGACTTCTCCGCGGCCTCACAGTTCCTCACCGACCTGATGAAGCCGAAGACGCCGCCGCTGATCGGGGTGGACATCAGTTCTTCATCCGTGAAGATGGTGGAACTGGTCCCGGCCGGCAAGGGCCGCTATCGCCTGGAGCGATACACGATCGAGGCGCTGCCCAAGGACGCGGTCGTCGATGGCAACATCATGAACCTCGAGGAAGTCGGCGAGGCACTTAAGCGGGGGTGGAAGAAGCTGAACACCCGCATCAAGAACCTCGCGATGGCTCTTCCGTCTGCCGCCGTCATCACCAAGAAGATCGTCGTTCCGGCCGGGCAGACCGAGGAGGACCTCGAACTTCAGGTGGAGACGGAGGCGAACCAGTACATCCCGTTCGCCCTGGAGGAGGTCAATCTCGACTTCCAGATCCTCGGACCGTCTCCCACCAATCCCGAAGAGGTCGAGGTACTGATCGCCGCTTCGCGCAAGGAAAAGGTCGAGGACAGGGTCGCCGTTGCCGAGTCCCAGGGGCTCAAGGCGGTCGTGATGGACATCGACTCGTTCGCGGCGCAGACGGCCTTCGAGCTCATCGAGCCCCAGTTGCCGGAAGGCGGGGTCGACCAGATCATCGCGCTCGTGGACGTCGGCGCGACGATGATGAACATCAATGTCCTGCGGAACCGGCAGTCGGTGTACTTCCGCGAGCAGCCCTTCGGCGGCAACCAGCTCACGCAGGAAATCCAGCGCGTGTTCAACCTGTCCGCCGACGAGGCCGAAGCGGCCAAGCGCAACGGGGGACTGCCCGAGAACTACGAGACCGACGTGCTGCGCCCCTTCCTCGACACACTTGCCCTCGAGGTCACCCGCGCGCTGCAGTTCTTCTTCACGTCTACGCAGTACAACCAGGTGAATGCGATCGTGCTCGCCGGCGGATGCTCGACGATTCCCGGGCTGGCCGACGTCGTGACCCGCAGGACGGGCGTCTCGTCGTTCGTCGCCAATCCGTTCGGTCCAATGGAAAAGTCCGCGAAGATCAAGGAACGGCAACTGTCGATGGATGCGCCATCGCTGCTCGTGGCCTGCGGACTCGCGATGAGGAGGTTTGATCCATGATCCCGATCAACCTACTACCTCATCGCGAAGAGCGGCGACGGGAACAGCGCAAGCGGTTCGCCATCATGGCGGGGCTCACGCTCGGACTCGGTGCCGTCGTGGTGGCCGCTGGCCACACCTATTTCTCGAACCGGATCGAGTACCAGGTCGGCCGCAACCAGTACATCGAGGGCGAGATCGCGGTACTGGACCGCCAGATCGAGGAGATCAAGAAGCTCCGCGAGCAGACCCAGGCCCT
>JBFWPD010000506.1:0-3296 GCA_050250175.1 Vicinamibacterales bacterium | reverse complement strand
GCGTGCTCACCGACGAGGTGTCTCCGTTCGCGGTGGACGCGTATCACGTGTCGATCCGCGGCGACGGCGAGCACTCCGTCTGCGAAGCCACGGTCTAGGTGCGTGTGGGGAATCGGCACGCGCACACGGTCGCCGATGGCGACGGGCCGGTGAACGCCCTCGACGCTGCCCTCCGGTTGGCGCTCATGCAGTTCGAACAGTTCAGCCGCCCGCTCGAGCAGGTCAGGCTGACCGACTACAAGGTGCGGATCATCGATTCGGCGACGGGCACTGCCGCCAAGACGCGCGTGCTGATCGAGTCGACCGACGGCTCGGTGGAGTGGGGAACGGTTGGCGTCGACGACAACATCATCGAAGCCAGCCTGCAGGCGCTGGTCGACAGCCTGGAATACGCGCTCGTGAAGGACACCCTCAAGCCGGCCGCCACGGCCGACCGGTGAATCTGGTCATGTAGTCATCTGGTCAATTGATGTAGCCATCTGGTCGTAACGATCGAGGCATTTGAATGACCAAATGACTAACTGACTAGATTCAGGTTCCCTCGAGCCTCGTACCACGCCTCGAACTCTTTGAACCCGCGGCCAAGTCGAACGGGGTCGGCGACCTTGTCGCTCACCGCTTCGGTGGTCTTGTACCCATTGCCCGTCACGCAGACGACAACGGATTCATCGGGCGGAATCACGCCGCGCTGGATGAGATCGATCGCGCCGGCGAGTGTCGTGCCGCCGGCAGGCTCGGTGAAGATGCCCTCGGTCTCGGCCAGCAGCCGGATCGCATCGATGATCTGATCGTCGGGTACCGCCGAGCCGGCCCCTCCCGAACCGCGCACCGTCTGCAGCACCTGATAACCGTCGGCGGGGTTGCCGATCGCGATGGACTTCGCGATCGTGTCGGGACGCACCAGCTCCGGATACTCCAGCCCGGCGTCGAGCGCACGGACGACCGGCGCGCACCCAGCCGCCTGTGCGGCGTGGATCCGCGGCAGCTCACCCTCGGCCAGGCCAATCTCCCGAAGCTCCCGAAGGCCTCTGGCGATCCGGGGCAGCAACGTGCCGCCTGCGACGGGCACCACGAGGTGCTGTGGATACCGCCACCCGAGCTGCTCGACGATCTCGAAGCCGTACGTCTTCGCGCCTTCCGCGTAGTACGACCGCAGGTTGATGTTCACGAAGCCCCAGCCGTAGCGATCCGCGACCTGCGTGCACAACCGGTTCACGTCGTCGTAGTTGCCCGCGACGGCGATGATCGTCGGACCGAAGATGGCAGACCCGAGCACCTTCCCCGCTTCCAGATTGTCAGGAATGAAGACGCAGCATTCGAGGCCGAGACGCGCTGCGTGGGCGGACACGCTGTTGGCGAGATTTCCGGTAGACGCGCATGCGAGGACGTTCAGCCCGAGCTCCGCGGCCCGCGTCGCAGCAACCGAGACGACGCGATCCTTGTATGACAGAGTCGGATGATTGACCGAATCGTCCTTGATGTACAGCTCACGGACGCCCAGGCGCTCCGCGAGCCGCGTGCATTTCACGAGCGGCGTGTAGCCCGAGTGAAAGCCGGTCCTCGGCTCGCCGGTAATCGGGAGCAGTTCCCGGTACCGCCAGAGATTCTTGGGCCGTGCCGCAATCTCCTCGCGCGTCACGCGAATCGCGCTGTAGTCGTAGACAGGCTCGAGCGGGCCCAGGCACCGATCGCACACATACGTGGCTTCGGGTGGGAACGGCGTCTTGCACAAATGACACTGCAATCCGATTAGCGCAGTCACACAGCCTCCGCGAGTTGCCGATCTCCAAGTCCTTGTATAGAAGCAGGCTCCACGAGCACCGGCGCCGGGACGACCGCCGTGCGATCGCGGGCGATCGTCACCAGGTCGGCGAGCATCGCGCCCGCCAGCGCCTCCGTGCCTGCGCCCGTGCCCGTCACCGTCACCGTGCTGCCCCGCCGTCCAGTAATTGCCGCCGCGTTTCCAGCCCCGCGCGTCCGCGCGAAGAGCGATTCCTCCGGCACGAAGGCAGGTGCGACCCACACGGTGAGCGCGCCGCGATCAGCCTGATACGAGGCGTGCGCCATCTGACGGATCGTCCCGCCACGGCGCTCGGCCGCCCGCAGATCGTCAGGCGTGAGGCGGAGAATGGAGCGCGTGTCGATCTGCGCGGGGGCCACCCGCAGGCCGAACGCGAGCGCACAGACGATGGCCAGCTTCGCCGCGGCGTCCACACCGTCGAGATCCGCATTCGGATCCGCCTCCGGATAGCCGTGCGCGCACGCATCGGCCACCGCCTCGTCCATCACGCAGCCGCGTTCCTCCATCGACGACAGCACGGCATTGCTCGTCCCGTTCAGGATGGCATCGATGCGAACCGGTGTGTCGCCGGCCATGCCGTCGTGGAGCAACCGGGACAGCGGCATGGCGCCGCCGACCGCCGCTTCAAACCGTACCTGCCGGCCCTGCCGCTCGGCGAGCGTCATCAGAGCGGGTCCGTGATGCGCCATCACGAGACGATTGGCGGTGACGACAGACTTGCCCGTGAGAAGGGCCGCGCGGAGATAATCGCCGGCCGGTTCGGTACCACCCACAGCCTCGACGATCACGTCCACGTCGCTCGTCAGCAGGTCGTCGTGCCGCTCGAGCCAGACGATGGAATCGCCGGGAAATGCGTCGGGCTGACGGAGACGCTTCTCCCGCGCCCGCCGATCGCAGATGTGTGTGAGCTGAAGAGAGGGAGGTGAATCGAGGTCGGTGAGGCGGCCCGCCAGCGCGAATCCGACCGTGCTCAGGCCGAGCAGGCCGACGCGGCAGGGTGTGATGCCACGTGAGCCGGGACTGTTCCCGGAAGTCTGAAATGAACTGAGCCCCAAACCTTGGTCTCATCTTCCCCGATGCCGGAGCACCGGGCAGGAATTGGCACCGCCGTCACGCCTGGTGGAGCGCCGGGTTGCCGTGGCGTCGTCGGGCCTGTCCCTCAGCCACTCTTGATAAGAGCTCGCGTTACGTTGCGGCTCGGTTTCGACTATAGCAGAGGCCTCGAACGGGGCGCAATGACTTTTATCGACGTATCAACATTCGTGGATGCGATGCGGGCAGGAAGGGCGGGAGGGCCAGGACGGGCAGGGTCGGGCAGGTCGGGCGGGAGGGCGGGAAGGGCAGGTCGGGCAGGACGGGGAAGGTGGGAGGGCCAGAACTACGGGACGGTTAGAACGGGCGAAGAAGCAGGAGGCTGGGGAGACGGGATGGTGAGAGACAGAGGACCCAAACAGCGTGTGCCCGTACCGCCCACCCAGCCCCACCCCCCCCAAAC
>JBFWPD010000505.1:0-3308 GCA_050250175.1 Vicinamibacterales bacterium | reverse complement strand
AACAGTCCGACGCGTTGGGCGAAGCGGCGTCCCGCGATGATTCCTGGATCAATGAGATGCTTGATGGCGCGAAGTCCGAGAGCCAGCGGCTCAACGTCGGCCCGACCCTTTTCGCTGCTTGTTTCTCGCATCGTGCCCGCATGGGTTTCTTCAAGGGTTGTCGCGTTTGGGGGAGGGTAGGTGACTTTCGGTGTCAGGGTCAAGAGTGGTCCAGCCCGTGTCCCGATCGGTAGCTCCGCCTGTGCCGCCAAGTACCCGGGCGTCGACAGGTGGAGCGGCATCGACGCGGCGATCGACGACCTCGTGGACCCGAACAAGGCCGATCACTGAGCGCTGGAGACGATCGACTAGTCGAAGTCGATCCGCGAGAACACGACGGCCACCAAGGTCGAGGAGCGACAGGTCAAGGCGCTGTTCGTCGGCGAGAACGCTCGGAACAAGCTCCGGAAGCTCCGCGGCTGAGGGCCATAGCCCAACGACGGGAGTCGGCAGTAACGAAGTCGACGCCGCGACGAAGCATGACCAAGATCCGCACGGCGGTTCCGGATGTCCAGTCGCTCTCGAACTTCGTCATGGTCATCTCCGGCTGGAAGGTTGCGCGCAACGGACTTCCGCTCCTGTCTCGTGGACAGTCGCGCGCCTGGCCAATCCTCCCGAAAATCCACCGCCAGGAGTTGAACGTCGCGAACTCGGGGAGGGTCATCGAGATCTGGGTAGAGGAGGCGAAGTCGGTGGGATCTCTACCCGCGGATCGTTGGATGGTCCTCGCGCCGGCTGAGCACCACGGTTGTCCGACCCCGCTCCTGGACTGGACGACCAACCCGCCCGTGGCCGTAGCCTTCGCGTGCATGGACGACCCGAACGGCGACGGTGTGGTCGCGGCCTTCGCCCCCACGGTTCGGGCCGAGCCGTTCAAGGAAGAGCGACCGCGGGCGAGCCGCATACCGAAGAAGCAGCCCTGGCAGGGATTCACGACGTTGCTGGGGCGCTTCGGTGAGCGGTCTGTGCTTCCGGTGGTGGACGTCCCTCGCGACTCGGATCGGCAGGGAGCACAATCGGCCGCTTTCTCGTTTTCGCCATCGTTGACGAACCCGCTCGAAGTGATGAAGTGGCCGCGGGAACACGAGATTTCCGACGATTCCGTGACGACCGAGAGTCGGGTGATTCTGCAACTTTCCAGCGAGGCGAAGGCAGCGCTCCTGAACGAACTGCCCATGCGCCGAACCTCTCGCTCGGTCCTGTTTCCGGACCTCGACGACATGTCGCAGTGGGTCATGGACAGGCATCGGAACGGCCATCCGTGAAGGCGAGTATCGTCGAACAGAACACCGCGCTCCGCCGGGCGCGGACCGTGGCCTCGAGCTCCACAAGCCGCGAGGACGCGGCTTCGTGCTCTGGCGAACCAAAGGTAGTCGTCGCCAAGACGCGCGTAGACGTAGCGCTTCGACCCCTTCGACGCGATGAAGCAGGGAGGGGACCCTCTTCTTCGGGCGGACCATGGAGCGACCTTCTGCTGGAAACGTGCTGGAAATGGTTCCCAGCGGGCGATCGCTCTAGGCATCGGGAGCGCGTGGCATGGTCCACCCGACTACTTCACCGAGGGTTGGAGTGATCGGGGCGAGAGGATTTGAACCTCCGACCTCTGCGTCCCGAACGCAGCGCTCTACCAGGCTGAGCCACGCCCCGACAGGCGAGAAACCGCGGATTCCGGCGCGAGCGAGCCGCGCGGGAGCCGCAAGGGCCGCCGGGGGAACCGGCGGGGCGGGCACCTTAGCGAGGCCCCCGCGCCCGGTCAACCTTCGTTGTGGGCGAGCGCGGACTCGCCCTTGCCCGCGTCGGCATGGCGGGTTCGGATACGTGCCGATGCGCAATCCCCTCCTCGCCCCCGAACTGCGCGAACTCCTCGCCGAGGGGAAACTGGAGGACCTGCGGGTGCTGCTCGAGGAACTGCACCCCAACGACGCGGCATCCTACCTGGGCTCACTGCAGCCCGACGAGATCGTCCAAGCCCTCAGCGCCCTGCCCGGCCCGCTGGAACGCGACGTCTTCGCCTACTTCGACGTCGACATCCAGGAAGAGATCGTCGTCGGCTCGGGGCGCGAGCGGGTGAAGTCACTCCTGCGTTCGATGCCGTCCGACGAACGCTACCAGTTCCTCGACCGTCTCGACAAACGCGTGCGCGACTCGCTCGTGCCGCTGCTCGAACAAGCCGCACGGCTCGACTTCCTTCGCCGCGAGTCCTTCGAACCCGACCAGGTCGGCGCCTTCCTCAGCACCGAGTACTGCGCGCTGAAGAAGGAAATGAGCGTCGTCGAAGCCCTCGCCGAACTGCGCCGACAGGCACCGAGCCGCGAGACGATCTACTACCTCTACGTCGTCGACGACGAGAAACGCCTCGTCGGCTTCCTGTCCCTGCGCGACCTCATCACCGCCCGCGATCGCGACACGATCGAGAAACTGATGAAGACGGAGCCGGTGACGATCGACGTGAACGCCGACCAGGAGGAAGCCGCGCGCGTGATCCGCGAATACGACCTGCTGGCACTGCCGGTCGTGGACGACCAACATCGCCTCGTGGGCATCGTCACCTACGACGACGCCGCCGACATCCAGGAAGAGGAAGAGACCGAAGACATCGAGCGCATGGCCGGTCTCGCCCCCACCGAGGAAGGCGACGGCTACCTCAGCGCGTCGATCCCCGGGCTGATCCGCCGCCGCGTGCCGTTGATCGCCTTCTTGGCGCTGTTCTACGTCGGCACCGCGTTCGTGATCTCCGAGCACGAAGGCTCCCTGCCGGGCTCGATGCTCGTCGCGCTGTTGCCGATGGTGATGGCGACGGGCGGCTCGGTCGGCACACAGTCGAGTTCGCTCGTGATCCGCGCATTGACCGTCGGCGACGTCGAGGCCAAGGCACTGTCGACGGTGGTGTGGAAGGAGCTGCGCGTCTCGCTCGGCATCGCCGGCATCCTGAGCGCGATCGTCTTCGGCGAAGGCGTCTTGCTCGGCTCGATCGACCCCGAGTTCGGCATCACCTCGACTCGGCTGTTCGCGGCCTGCGCCGCGCTCGCCGTCGCGATGGCTTTGCACGTGGTCACCGCCGCCACCATCGGCGCCTCGATCCCGATGCTGGCGCAGCGCTTCGGCCGCGATCCGGCGATGGTCTCGACACCGGCGGTGACCGCCATCGCGGATCTCACCGGCGCATCAATCTTCTTTCTGGTGGTTCTCGCCACCCTCGCGGCGATCGGCTGTAGCACCGGCGATCGTTGCGCTCGCGGCCGGTTCACCGGGTGACGCTTCCTCCGCGT
>JBFWPD010000504.1:0-3320 GCA_050250175.1 Vicinamibacterales bacterium | reverse complement strand
GAACGGCACCGGAAGGATGACTTCGTCGCCCGGAGACGTCGTCGCCATCACTGCGTGCATGAACGCCATGTTGGCGCCAGCCGTGACGAGGACGCGGCTCCCTCTGCCGACCGGCAGGCCGTTCTCGTCGCCCAGCTTCCGCGTGATGACGTCGACGAGCGGCGGGATCCCGGCACCGTCGTGATAGCCGTGCACGTTGGTGGCATTTGTGTGCAGCACGCGTTGCAGAGCCGCAACCGCCTGACCGGGCGGTCCGTAGTGAACGATTCCCTGGCCGAGTGAAATCGTTCCGGGGAACCGGCCGATCAGGTCGCCTACAATGGGAACGATGGGCGCCTGCACGGCGTCCATCCTGGTCGCGGTAAACGCTACTCCACGGGTGTGATGCATGTTGTCCGGGACGTAAAGGCTGGCCTATTCTTGATCATGGCCCGCCGCACGCTGCCGCTTGCCGCCAGTCTCTCTGGCGTCGTCGTCGCCCTGGCCCTCACGTTGTCGCAGGGCCCGGTGGCGGCCTTCGGTTCGCTCCAGTCGCCAGAACAGTTTATCGGGTTCAGAGTAGGCGAAGACAGGCAACTGGTCCGGTGGGATCGGATTGTCGAGTACATGAAGCTCGCTGCCGAGGGCTCGGCACGCGTGCGGTACAGCGAGCTCGGCGAAACGAGCCAGGGCCAGCCGTTCGTGCTGGTCGAGATCAGCGCACCGGAGACGATCCGGAACCTCGATCGGTTCAAGCGTCTCCAACGGAAGCTGTACTTCCAGGACGGAGCGCCGACCGCGCGCGACCTCGAGGAAATCTACGGGCAGGGCAAGGCGGTCGTCCTCATCACGCTCAGCGTCCATGGCAACGAGATCGGCGCCACGCAGATGGCGCTCGAGCTGGTGCACCGGCTGGCGACGAGTGACGAACCCGACGTCGAGAAGATCCTCGACAACGTGATCGTGCTCCTGGTGCCGAGCGCCAATCCGGACGGCCAGGTGCTCGCGACCGACTGGTACAACGAGACGGTCGGCACCCCGTTCGAGGGCAGCGACCTCCCATTCCTGTACCACCCCTATGTCGGGCACGACAGCAACCGGGACATGTACATGCTCACGCAGCGCGAGAGCCAGTACCTCGCGCGTCTCGCCTGGCGGGAGTGGTTCCCAGTTGTCTGGCTCGACGAGCACCAGATGGGGAGCACGGGCCCTCGCATGTTCGTGATGCCGGCTGCCGATCCCATCAACCCGAACGTCCATCCCGTGATCTACCGGTGGAACTCGATCCTCGGGCAATCGCAGGCGGCCGCGCTCGAAGTCGCGGGCAAGGACGGCATCATCTACAACTCGACCTACACCAACTTCTGGCAGGGTGCACTCGCGTGGAGCGGCTGGTGGCACAACCAGATCGGGTTGCTGACGGAAGCCGCCAGTGCGCGTATCGCCTCTCCAGTCGAGCAGCTTCGAGTTGCCGCCGACGGTTCGTTCATTCCACCGCCGATGGGACGCGGCGGCCTGCCATCCGGAAGCGGGACGCCGCTGCCGCCGCCGAGCGACATCAGGCAGCGCACAGAGTATCCGCGTCCGTGGCTCGGCGGCCGCTGGACGCTCCGGGACATCATCGACTACGAGCTGATTGCCACGACGGCCCTGCTCGAGACGGTGGCCGATCGACGCGAGACCATCCTCCGCCAGATCTACGAGGTCAACAGGCAGACAGCCGCGGGGCCGACCCGCGCGGGCGAAGTCACCGCGATCCTGATTCCCATGGCGGGACAGCACGACCCGCGCGAAGCCGGACATCTCGCCGAACGCCTGATGCTCGCCGGCGTCGAGGTCCACCAGACGACCGGGCCGATGACGGTTGACCGTCGGGTGTACCCGGCGGGAACGCTCGTGATTCCGATGACGCAGGTGTTCGCGCGTTACGCGAAGGACCTGCTCGAGCGGCAGAACTACCCCGAGGTCCGGACGGTTCCAAACGCGCCTGCGGAAGCGCCGTACGACATCACCGCCTGGTCGCTCGGCATGCTGCTTGGCGTTGACGTCATCTTCGTCCGCGAACCGTTGCCCACCGTCTCGATGACCAGAGTCGAGTCGCGTCCGCTCCAACCGGGCAGGATTACAGGCACCGGGACGAAGTACACCTTCGCGTATCAGGGCGCCGACACAGCCATCGTGATCAATCGCCTGCTGAACGCCGGAGCGCGCGTATCGATGGAGGCCGGCTCGCGCATTTCGGTGACCTCAGTCGGCAGCGATCAGATGGAAGCACTCGCCCGCCTGTTCGGGCTCTCCGTCACGGCGAGCGAGGAGCCCGCGGGGCGGCCGCCGGATCAGGGGTCGCGCGAGATTCGCGCGCCTCGCATCGCGCTCTATTCTCCGTGGACGAGCGGCAACTCCGACGAGGGCTGGACGCGCTGGATCCTGGAGCAATACGAGTTCTCGTCGATCACGACGATCTACAACGCCGACATGCGGCGCGGCTATCTCCGGTCGCGCTTCGACGTCCTCGTGCTGCCCGATCAGACGGCACGCGAGATCGTGGACGGACATCTCTCCAACTCAATCCGCCCGGAGTATCGCGGCGGCATCGGCGATGCCGGGCTCGACAGCGTGTTCCGGTTCGTCGCAGAAGGGGGAACGCTCGTCACACTCGGCGACGCCTCGCAGCTGGCGATCGAGCGTCTGCCGGTGCCCGTCCGCAATCTGAAGAGCACGCTCAGGCGCGAACAGCACTTCGCCCCGGGATCGATCGTGCGTCTCGAGATCGATACGGCGCACCCGCTGGCTGCGGCGATGCCCGCAACCACTCACGCCTTCTACACCGACGGTCCGCTCTTCGCCGTCATGGAAGACTTCGAGGGCAATCGCGCAACGATCGTGGCGCGCTACCCTGCCAACGACGTCCTGGCGTCGGGATGGCTCAGAGGCGAAGAGCTGATGGCCGGACGTGCGGCGCTCGTGTCGGTCGAGACGAACCCCGGCCGCGTGGTGCTCTTCGGATTCCGCCCGCAGCACCGGGCGCAGACGCACGCGACATTCCCACTGCTCTTCAACTCGCTCTATCTGTCGACGGTCGGAAACGGATCCGTTCCCACGAATCAGCAATAGCGACGCGGTGGGGGGCCTTCGGGTGCTCGAGCACCGCAGCACGAGAAGCACCCTGCACCCAATCCTAGAGGACCCAAGGACCGGGAGGACCTGAAGGACCTCAAGTGAGCATCTGAACGACGGTCTTTGCCGTCCGATGCTTGTCGAGCAGTTCAGGCAGCAGTCGCTTGCTCAGGTAAACCTTCGACTCTGCGTTGTCGCTCAGGTTGAGCTAGTACTTGACCACC
>JBFWPD010000503.1:0-3334 GCA_050250175.1 Vicinamibacterales bacterium | reverse complement strand
TCGCGCGCGTGCTGTCGGGCCATCCCGATCTCGAAGTCACCGACTGGTCCGTTCTCTACAAGGGAGAGGACCTGCTCGCAATGGATCCGGAGACGAGGGCGCGGGAAGGTCTCTTCATGGCCTTCCAGTACCCGGTCGAGATCCCGGGCGTGAACAACGCCTACTTCCTCAAGACCGCGCTGAACGCGATGCGGAAGCACCGTGGCGAGGAGGAGCTCGACGCCATCGACTTCATGGCGCTCGTAAAGGACCGCATGAAGCGGCTCGAGATGGATGAGAGCCTGATGAACCGCGCGGTCAACGTCGGGTTTTCCGGCGGCGAGAAGAAGCGGAACGAGATCTTCCAGATGGCCGTGCTGGAGCCGACACTGGCCGTCCTCGACGAGACCGACTCGGGCCTCGACATCGACGCGCTGCGGATCGTCTCGCACGGCGTCAACAGCCTCCGGAGTGCCGACCGCTCGATGCTGCTCGTGACTCACTACCAGCGTCTGCTGAATTACATCGTGCCGGACGTCGTTCACGTGCTGACCGAAGGGCGGATCGTGCGCTCGGGCGGCAAGGAACTGGCGCTCGAGCTCGAGGAGAAGGGCTACAGCTGGCTCGAGCCCGACGCCGCCGTCGGGGCGCGGAGCTGATCGTGGCCATCACCGCCAATCCGTACATTGCCGCGGCGGAGCGGCTCGCCGCCCATCGCGGCGGGTCCGATCCGGCCTGGGTGAACACGCTTCGTGGCGAGGCGCTGGAGCGGTTCGACCGGCTTGGCTTCCCGACCACGCAGGACGAAGAGTGGCGCTTCACCAGCGTCGCGCCGATCGCCGAAGGACGGTTCGAGCTGGCCGATCGGCTGGACGTCGTGCCGTCTCAGGCGGACCTCTCCACCTTTCAGTGGGAGGGCAAGTGCGCCGCCACCCTCGTTTTCGTGAACGGCCGCTATGTCGAGGCGGCTTCCGGGATCGGCAGTCTTCCCGCGGGCGTGCTCGTCGAGAATCTCGCGAAGGCGTTCGCCCGGCCTGAGGTCGAGGCGCATCTTGCCGCCGCCGGCGGCGCGCATCACGCGTTCACGGCGCTCAACAGCGCATATCTCGCCGACGGCGTCTTCGTCTCTGTCCCGAAGGGCGCGGTCGTCGACGCCCCGATTCACGCCATCTTCCTGACCGTCGGCCGCGGCGCCCGCGTGATGACGCATCCGCGTGTCCTCATTGTCGCCGGCGTGAACAGCCAGGTGTCGGTCGTGGAGAGCTACGGTGCGTTCAGCGCGGACTCGTACTTCACGAACACCGTGACAGAGATCGTCGCCAAGGAGGGCGCGACGGTGCATCACTACAAGGTGCAGCGAGAGAGCGTGCCTGCTTTTCACATCGGTGGGCTGTACCTGCAGGCGTCGAGAGACACGTCGGTGATCTGCCATTCGGTGAGCCTTGGCGGATCGCTCGTGAGGAACGACGTCACGGCGGTGCTCGACGGCGAAGGAGCCGTCTGCACACTGAACGGCATCTACCTTGGCGATGGCACCAGGCTCGTGGACAACCACACCACGATCGATCACGCCCGTCCGCACTGCGCGAGCCGCGAAGTCTACAAGGGGATTCTTGGCGATCGCGCACAGGCTGTCTTCAACGGACGCATCATCGTCCGGCAGGACGCGCAGAAAACCGACGCCAAGCAGACGAACAAGGCGCTCCTGCTGTCCGAAGAGGCGCAGATCAATACCAAGCCGCAGCTCGAGATTTTTGCCGACGATGTCCGCTGCACGCATGGCGCCGCGGTTGGCCAGATGGACGAGGAGGCGGTGTTCTACCTCCGCGCCCGCGGGCTCTGCATCGCCGATGCCCGCCAGATGCTGATCCGCGCCTTCGCGGGAGAGGTTCTGCTCGAGATGCCGCTCGAGGCGCTTCGGACTCACCTCGAGAGCGAGCTCGTCGAGCGGTTGCCCGAGTGCCGGATATGACCGTTACTGCCGCCCCCCACGCTGCGTTCGATGTACAGGCGGTCCGCAAGGACTTCCCGATCCTGGGCGAGCGTGTGCACGGGAAGCCGCTGGTCTATCTGGACAACGCTGCGACGACACAGAAGCCGGCCGTCGTGCTCGAGCGCATCCTCGAGTACTACACGCATGAGAACTCGAACGTGCATCGTGGCGTGCACCGGCTGAGCCAGATTGCCACCGACGCTTACGAAGGCGCGCGTCTCAGGGCCGCGAAGTTCCTGCACGCTGCCGACGCGCGAGAGATTGTATTCGTGCGGGGCGCCACCGAAGGGATCAATCTCGTCGCGCAGACCCACGGGCGCGCGCACATCGGCCAGGGTGACGAAGTCCTCATCACCGCGATGGAGCACCATTCGAACATCGTTCCCTGGCAGATGATCTGCGGCGAGAAGGGCGCCCGCCTGCGCGTCGTCCCGATGACCGACGTCGGAGAGCTTCGACTGGACGAGTACGAGCGGCTGCTCTCGGATCGCACGAAGCTCGTGTCGCTTGTCCACGTCTCGAATGCGCTGGGGACCGTGAATCCGGTCGCCGAGATGATTCGGGCCGCCCATCGCCGCGGAATCCCCGTGTTGCTCGATGGTGCCCAGGCGGTTGCGCACATGACGGTGGACGTCCAGGCGCTCGACTGCGACTTCTACACGTTCTCGAGCCACAAGATTTTCGGGCCGACGGGCATGGGCGTGCTCTGGGCTCGCCGGTCGCTGCTCGAGGAGATGCCTCCCTATCAGGGCGGCGGCGACATGATCAGCTCGGTCACCTTCGAGCAGACGCGCTACAACGAGGTGCCGTACAAGTTCGAGGCGGGGACGCCGAACATCGCGGACGCCATTGCGCTGGGCACGGCCCTCGACTACGTGACCTCCATCGGGCTCGATCGGATTGCCGCACACGAGCACGATCTGCTTGTCTACGGCACGGCCGCGCTGTCACGCATTCCTGGACTGCGCCTCACCGGAACGGCACGCGACAAGGCGGGGGTCCTGGCGTTCGTCATGGAGGGCGTGCACCCGCACGACATCGGGACGATCGTCGACCGCGAGGGTGTGGCGATTCGCACGGGGCATCACTGCTGTCAGCCGCTGATGGATCGCCTCGGGGTGCCGGCGACCGCTCGCGCCTCTCTGGCCCTCTACAACACGCGCGAGGAGATCGACGCGCTGGTGGCCGCGATCGAGAAGGTCCGCGAGGTGTTCGCGTGAGCGTCGATCTGCACGACCTCTATCAGGAGGTCATCCTCGACCACAACAAGCGGCCTCACAACTTCCGGACGATGGAGGATGGGGCCAAGGCGGAGGGCTACAATCCGCTCTGCGGCGATCGACTCACCGTGTTCCTGAAGGT
>JBFWPD010000502.1:0-3340 GCA_050250175.1 Vicinamibacterales bacterium | reverse complement strand
GCGGGAGGGGCAGGAGCGGGAGAGGACACAAGGGTGGGGAACATGTTGGGCAGATCTCTGATCGTGACGTTCATGCTCGCCGCCTCGCTTGCCGCGCAGGGCCAGGACGACCCGCGCGCGATCATCGAGGAGGTGCAGAAGCGCGGCAACGTCCAGTCACAGCGCTACGATGGCCTCCTGCAGGTGTTCGGCACCGAAGGGGCGATCTCCGACAAGCAATGGACCCTCGAACGTCTCGGTTCATACGGAGACAGCCGCGTCGTCCTCAGCTTCAATGCGCCAGCGGAAGTGAAGGGCGTCGCTCTGCTGGTGGTCAATCACCCCGACAGGGCCTCGGATCAGTGGATGTGGACGCCTGCCATCGAGCGCGACAGACGGATTGCCCTGCAGGATCGCTCGACGAGGTTTTTCGGGACCGACTTCAGCTTCGAGGATCTCGAGGACCGGGACGTCGATCAGTTCGACTATGAGCTGCTCGGCGAGGAGACAGTGGGCGGCAGCGCCTGCTGGAGGATCGAGTCCACACCCAGGCAGAGCAAGTCGTCGCAGTACACACGCTCGATGGTCTGGGTTCGCAAGGACACCTACACCCTGGCGCGAATCGAGAGCTACATTCGCGAGGAGCTCGTCCGGCGCCTCGACTACACCAACCTCGAACAGGTCCAGGGCATCTGGACCGCGCGGCAGCTCGAGATGCACGACCTCCGTCGCGGCAGCCGTACCAGGCTGACGCTTCAGAATCTCCAGTACAACGTCCCGATGAACGCGGACGACTTCACGCTGCAGGCGCTCAGGCGGCGGTAGGGCGGACGAGGAATCGTGCTGCGTGCCTCGTTCGTCGTTCGTCGTGCGTTGTGTCCGGTTCTGGCTTCGCTCGTCATGGCGGTTTCCGCCGATGCGCAAACGTTCACCTATCGTGGCTTCCTCGAGGGCCGCGGCGTCCTGTTTCCGCAGGACACTCCCAACGACGATCGCAACCTCGTAGGCGACTTCACCGCCCGCGGCGAGGCGTTTGCCGAACCCGCCGACTGGCTGATGCTGGCTGCCGGGATCGACCTGCGTGCGAATACCTACGGTCAGGTGAGCGACGACTGGACGCCCGATCTCGGAGATCGATCGCTGGAACGGCCGCCGCTATCGATCCGGCGCCTCTCGGCCTCCATCTATCGCGGCCCGCTGACGCTCGATGCAGGCCGGCAGTTCATCCGGTGGGGCCGCAGCGACATTCTGGTGCCGACGGATCGCTTTTCCCCGCGCGACTACCTGAACGTGATCGACAACGACTTCCTCGCCGTGAACGCCGTCAGACTGCGGCTCTCGAACGGATTCGATTCGCTCGACGTCGTCTGGGTGCCGGTGTTCACGCCCAGCAGGATTCCCCTTCTCGATCAGCGTTGGACCGTTCTTCCAGAGGGCTCGCTGCCCCTCGTGCTCGACGAAGCGCGCGACAGGCTGCCCGAGCGATGGCAGGGGGGTGTTCGATGGGAACGAATCGAAGGAGGCTACGAGTTCGCCGTCGCTTTCTTCGACGGATTCAGTCACTTGCCTGTCATAGAGCCCGCCTTAGGGCCCGGTGGTGCGGCCGCTGGAGGCGGCGTTGCTCCGCCGGCATTCATTCCCGTCGTCCGCCGCTTTCCTGGACAGCGCATGTATGGAGGCGACGGATCCATTCCGACGCGCTGGTTCACGCTGAAGGCCGAAGCGGGCTACTTCCAGTCAAGCGACGAGACGACAGACGACTATGTCCTGTACGTGATCCAGATGGAGCGCCAGTCGGGCGAGTGGCTGTTCATCGGGGGCTACGCGGGAGAATCGATCACCGCCACCCGCGAAGGACGGCTGTTCGCGCCCGATCGAGGCGTCGCCAGGTCGATCCTGGGCAGCGCGTCGTACACCATCGACGCAACGCGAAGCCTCGCGTTCGAGGGAGCGGTGCGTCAGAACGGAGAGCGCGTCTACGCCAAGGCGGAGTACTCTCAATCGTCCGGGCAGCACTGGCGAACGACCGTGACGGGTGCCCTGATTGCCGGACAGGACGGCGACTTTCTCGGGCAGTTCCGCCGCAACTCCCATCTGACGGCCAGCCTTCGGTTCAGTTTCTGAGAGTCCACCGTGCTGAGGGTCCGCCGTCTCGGCGCATACAACCCCGGACCGATGACCGGCTCGGGCAATCACACATACCTCATCGATCGAGGTTGCGGTCGTGGCCTTCTCATCGATTCAGGCGTCGGCGACCCACGCCATCTCCGGGATCTCGGCGACGCTCTCTCGGAATGGAACGCGACACTGGATGACGTTCTCGTGACGCATGGTCACCATGATCATTCCGGCGGCGTGACCGCTATCGCTGCGGCCTACCCCGGAACCGCGTTCTGCAAGTGGCCGTGGCCTCAGAAGGACAGACAGAACGACGTCCGGTGGCGCGCACTGACGGAGACCGACACATTCCCCGTCAACGACGATGGGGCGCTCGAAGTGGTTCACACGCCCGGCCACTCGCCGGATCACGTCGCGCTATGGCATGGCGTGTCCGCGACACTGTTCTGCGGGGACCTGGTTGTGCCTGGTGGCAGCGTTGCCATTCAATGGAGCCGCGGGGGGAACATGTCGCAGTACTTCGAGACGTTGAGGCGTGTCATCGCGCTCGAGCCGAGACTTCTGTGGCCGGCGCACGGCCCGGAGATCACGGAGCCCGGGTTGCTGCTGACGCAGACGCTTCGGCATCGACTCAGCCGTGAGCATCAGGTAGTCGAACGGCTGAAACGTAGTCCGGCCACGGTGCAGGCGATCGTCGAATCCATCTATCATGGGCTCGCTCCTGCACACGAGGCGGCCGCTCACGACACCATACGCGCGCACCTCGAGAAACTCCGGCGCGAGGGGCTGGCATTGCAGCGCGACGTTGAATGGGAACTTTCTTCGTGAACGCCAGGAGCCACGACTGACATGGAAAAGATCATCGACTACATCCACGTACACCGCGATCGGTACCTGGAAGAGCTGAAGGCTCTGCTGGCAATCCCGAGCATCAGCGCACTCCCGGAACACGCGGGCGACGTGAAGCGATGCGCGGAATGGTGCGCCCAGGAGATGGGCCGCGTCGGCCTCGAGAACGTGCAGGTGATGCAGACGCCGGGCTACCCGATCGTGTATGGCGACTGGCTGAAGGCTCCCGGCGCGCCGACGATTCTCTTCTACGGCCACTACGACGTGCAGCCGGTCGATCCGCTGAATCTGTGGGAGTCGCCGCCGTTTGAAGCCACCATCCGGGATGGCGAGATCTACGCCCGCGGGGCCGCCGACGACAAGGGTCAGGTCTTCATGCACATGAAGGCGGTCG
>JBFWPD010000501.1:0-3353 GCA_050250175.1 Vicinamibacterales bacterium | reverse complement strand
CTTCGCGGTCGATCACTCGCTCAGCTTCAGACGCCCAGCTTGTGCCTCCCGTGTCCAGATCTGTAACGGGCCGCTTGCCGCACGCGGCGAGCAGCTCGTTCACAGCGTCAAGCTTCGTCATGTCCTGTTCCTCAAGATGCTGCGGGCGCCTGGCCTGTTGCGGAGCCCCTGCGCGACCGCCCACAAGCAGCGAGGCGCGGACCTGCCCGCGAAGTCGGCGTAGACAGCGGCGCAGTGCTGTTGAAAGAAGGCGAGGGCGTCATCCGAACCGTCCGGAAGCACGAACGGATCGAGCAGCGTGAAGCTGCCCGTGAACGGCGCCGCGGCAACAAAGCCGATGTGATTCTCTCGCCTGAAGTGGAGCGAGGCGGGCTGCTGTGCCATGGTTTGTTACGTCCCTGTGCTGGCGGCGAGAACCGCGTTCACTTCGGTGAGAAGATCGTCCATGTCGTTGCCGGCGTCGAAGTACGCACGCAGGCTCACGACGATCTTCGTGGTCGCGTGAGAGCCGTAGCCGAACAGGGTTTGCACGATCTGCCATGCGAGCGTCTGGTTGTCCGAGTCGATGTGCCAACGCAGAATCGTGCGGTCGCTGAAGTCGTCGTCTTCGGCAAGGCCGTTGGAGTCTGTGTACCTGCTCGGATCGCTCCGGTCGTAGCTGTGATTGATGACACACCTGCCGAAGCCGGCATCGTCGAACCACTGCGAATCCGCATGGTCGCCCCTGGGCTCGCAGTGGATCTGACCGCGGCCGAGCATGTCCAGAACCTTCGTCGCGCACAGGAGCATCTCGTACCGAGCTTCGCCAGAGACGCACGCAGGATTGTCGTCGTCTCCGTCGAAATAGGGCACGTCACAGCAGACCTGGATCGACGGATGCTTCAGGAATGGCGACATGGCCTGCCAGAACCACCGGATCATGCCAACAGCGTCGCCGGCTGCCCGGAAGTCGATCACGCGCTTGCGGCGCCGCATGGAACCGGTGTAGCAGTAGAGCGTGCCGTGCCCGGCAAGACTCTCCCAAAGCTCGACCATCTGGTCCCATGTGGAGTACCACAGCGGATTCAGGCCAAGCTCTGCCGCGACAATGAACGGGTCGAAGCAGATGTCATCTTCGGGCGGCGAGAGCTGCGGGTGCATCTGCCCGCCCATGCCATGAAGGAACGTGTGCTTGACGCCCTTGGCGATGTCTGCCGCGAAGTAGGTGTTGCCGAATCCGATGTGTCCGCCCGTGTCGATGCCCCATCCAAGGCCGAGCGGATTAGAGCCGGTGATTGCTGAAGATCCCAGCGCGTAGCCCATTACCACCCGATCCTTCAGATCGGCGAGAGTCATCACAGATTGCGAGCCCGTGCCGGGCTTCATGGCGCCGCGCACGATGATCTTGAAGGTCTGGTCTGCGCCGCCGTTGTTCCATGTGATGTTAATCAAGCCGTAGCAGCAACCGCTCCGATGCTCGGGCAGGGCGGACCCCATGGTGTCAAACTTGAGCGTCAACACCTCGGGGAAGCTGACGATGGACAGGCCGATTGAGACGTTCGCGGTCCCGCCCGTGCCAATTGCAACATTCGTCGGGGACCCGCCGGTGATGCGAATGCGGTGGCCCCAGATCGGAATTGCAACCTTGGTGATGGTGATGTTGCCGCCAGAGGCGGACAGCGACAGCGAGATGTCACTCGGCGGCGAGGCCGTAGTCGAATCGGAAAACTCCACCACGTCGCCGCTCGAGATTTCGCTGCCGCCGTCAACCTCCACGATGAGCGTGCCGGCCATTAGATGATCTTCGCCTCGAAGTAAGAGTCGCTCGAAACGTCGTTGGTCCCAGCATCCTCGGCGTCGAAGGCCACCTCCGTGCCGATGCGGAACACGTTGCACCCGTTGCAGTCGTAGAAGTGCAGTGACGGGTCCGGCGTGGTGTACCTGGACGTGCCGTCGCTGATGTCGTTGTCCAGGTCCGGCGCAAACTCATTCGAGATCGTGCCACCAACAGCGGCGAGGATCTGCCACTTGCCGTACCGCACCGTGCCGTTCTCATCCTTGTAGGCGTAGGCGCCGAAGACCTTGGCGGTGCTGGCAGCGTTCACGGCGGTGACGCCCTGTGCGTACGCCTGCCGGACCACAAGTGTGGTGCCACGCATTCGCGGCCTGTCGAAGATGGGGAAGTCGTCGGCCGAGAGCACGCCCGGATTGGTGATGGGATCGGCCACCGCATTCGCCGGAGCGCCGATGCTGGAAACCACCTTCCAGTCCGACGCGAGCGAGCACGGATAGTTGGGACTGGCGTTGCTGCCGCCGTCGAAATTGGCGGTGAGTTCAAAGCTGGTGAGTGACTGCGACAACTAGCGATCCTCCTTCGGTGCGGGCGCGACCTGCTCGAGACGGTCAATGCACCTCTCGAGCTTGTCAGCGAGGATGACGTGCGCTTCCGCCGTCGCCTTGAAGCCGAGGACGATGGGAATGATGCTGGACGCGAGCCACCGAAGCAGGCCGCAGACCAGAGCCAATGACGCCAAGCCAAGGCCCGCATAGCCGGCGGCGTCAAGGATGCCAGATGCGGCCTTCGCCGCCGGGACCAGGGCCGCCAGAGGGACATTGAACATCGGCGAATTCTCCGGGTGGGAGTGTTAACTGTTGACACTCCAGCGAGCAAAACCAGGGCCGGCCCATTGCTGGACCGGCCCTAGTGAAAGGAACCGCAGCCCGGGTTTTGCCTACCGCTTTCGCGGTCTCCATTCCGGGCTAGGAGGGACTAGTCGGCCTGGGCGTCTCCAACCGGCGTCCACAGGAGCACGATGTCGCCGTTGACCGTCACCACGTCGTCCTCGTCGTCCGTGACGGCGCCGTCAACGATGCCGAGGTTCAGGTAGGCGGACGCAGCCGAAGACCGGCCGTCCAGGTGGGCCGCACTTGTGGACATGCCCGACTTGGAGCCGGCGCCGGCCGAGAGGGTCACGGACGTGGACGGGATCATGTTCGCCTGCGTCGAGTCGAGCGTGTCGTTCGACGCCTCGAGCGCGGAGCCGACCGCGTGCTTGAGGGCGGCCGTCGCGCTGACGCCGCCGGTGTGGCTCAGCTCGAAGCTGAGATTCGACGTGGCGCTGTGGACGACGATGGCGCCTTCCGGGAAGTCGTAGAGCTTGACGCCGCCGAAGCAGCCGTTGGTCGTGTGGTCGATCACCGCGATATCGACATCCTTCAGCCGCACCACGGTGCGACGGAAGCCGTCGAAGAGGTCTTCGCGAACGACATGGAGGCCGGAGGCGGAACCCACGGTGCCGACCGTGCTCTTGGTGTTGCCGCCGCTGACCGAGCGGATGGAGGGATGGCTCATGAATGTGTGACCTTGCAAAAAG
>JBFWPD010000500.1:0-3363 GCA_050250175.1 Vicinamibacterales bacterium | reverse complement strand
GGAGAAGAAGAGAGGATCGTAGAGAACGGTTGGCTCCAGACTCCGGGCTTCGGGCTTCGGGCGTGCGCGCCTGAAGTGCCGGCAGCCTGAAGCCTGCAGCCTGAAGCCAGTCAGGAGAACAGCAATGGCAGAAGTGACGCAGCAGCAGGTTGTCGACTACATCAAGGGAATCAGCGTGCTCGAGCTCTCGCAGCTCGTGAAGACGCTCGAGGCCGAGCTCGGCGTGTCGGCCGCGGCGGCCATGCCGATGGCGATGCCGAGGGGTGGCGGCGGTGGCGGCGCGGCCGCGGCGCCTGCTGAAGAGCAGACCGAGTTCACCGTCACGCTGACCGAGATCGGCACCAACAAGATCAACGTGATCAAGGTGGTCCGCGAAGTCACCAGCCTCGGGTTGAAGGAAGCGAAGGACCTGGTCGAGAGCGCGCCCAAGCCGATCAAGGAAGGCATCCCGAAGGACGAGGCCGCCGCGATCAAGAAGAAGTTCGAGGAAGTCGGCGCGAAGGTCGAAGTCAAGTAACGCGACGCCGTTGGCGTCGCGTTACTTGGACTGCAGGCTCCAGGCTCCGGGCTTCAGGCGAGAGAGACACGTCACGTCTGAAGCCTGCAGCCTGGGGCCCGAAGCCCGTTGAAAGCGCTCCGTTTCCCTCGAGGTCCAGAGAATGTACAGCCTTCCCAAGAACGTCTACCGCGAGCGCATCGATTTTTCGAAAATCAAGACGACCGTTCCCATCCCGAACCTGATCGAGATCCAGAAGAAGTCCTACGAGCGCTTCCTGCAGATGAACAGGCTGCCGGGCGAGCGCGAGGACGCGGGTCTCCAGTCGGTGTTCAAGTCGGTCTTCCCGATTAGCGACTTCCGCGAGAACTCCTCGCTGGAGTTCATCGAGTATTCGATCGGCAACTGGGAGTGCAAGTGCGGCAAGCTGGCCGGCCTGCACCACCTGCGCAAGCCCTGCAGCAACTGCGGCACCACGCTCGTCGCCGATCCGTACGGCGATCGCGACGTGCTCTGTCCGCGCTGCGGCAAGGCGAATCAGGCCCGCGGCGACGTCTGCGACATCTGTGGGAACACGGTTGCCCTGAAGCTGAAGTACGACGTGGACGAGTGCCAGGAGCGCGGCATGACCTACGCCGTGCCCCTCAAGGTCACCATCCGCCTCGTCGTCTGGAACAAGGATCCCGAGACCGGCGTCAAGACCATCCGCGACATCAAGGAGCAGGAGGTCTACTTCGGCGACATCCCGCTGATGACGGAGAACGGCACCTTCATCATCAACGGCACCGAACGCGTCATCGTCTCGCAGCTGCACCGGTCGCCCGGGGCGTTCTTTCATTCCGAGGACAAGACCCTCTACATCGCGCAGATCATTCCGTATCGCGGGTCGTGGGTCGAGTTCGAGTACGACAGCAAGAACCTGCTCTACGTCCGCATCGACCGCAAGCGGAAGTTCCTGGCGTCGGTGTTCCTGCGCGCCCTCGGCCTGCGCGGCGCCGACGAGATCATCCGGAGCTTCTACAGCGTCGATCGGCTGTACCTGAAGAACGGTTCGATCTACTGGGGCGTCGCCGACAGCCTCGTCGGTCTTCGCGCCGCCAAGGACATCGTCGTCCCCGGCGAGAACTTCACGGTCCAGTCGGGCAAGAAGATCACGAAGAACGCGATCGAGGCCCTCAAGCGCGCGAGCGTCGAAGCCGTCGAGATCTCGGACGCCGAGCTCGAAGGCGCCTTCGCGGCCGCCGACGTCATCGACCCGTCCACCGGTGAAGTCATCCTCGAGGCCAACGAGGAGCTGACGCCGCGCGTCATCTCGATGGCCCAGGAGAAGAACCTCGATCGGATCGAGATCTTCTTCCCCGAGCGCGACGAGGTCGGGCCGATCATCGGACAGACGCTCAAGAAGGACCCGATCCACACGCACGAAGAGGCGCTCATCGAGATCTACCGCCGCCTGCGGCCCGGCGATCCGCCGACGCTCGACAGCAGCCGGTCGCTCTTCGAGAACATGTTCTTCAACCCGCAGAAGTACGACTTCTCGCGGGTCGGCCGCCTCAAGCTGAACACGAAGCTCGGGCTGAACACGCCGCTCGACGAGAAGATCCTGCACCCGCAGGACTTCTACGAGGTCCTCAAGTACCTCCTCAAGCTGCGCAGGAACCCGGCCAACGTGGACGACATCGACCACCTGGGCAACCGCCGCGTCCGCTCCGTGGGCGAGCTCCTCGAGAACCAGTTCCGCATCGGACTGGTCCGGATGGAGCGCGCCATCAAGGAGAAGATGTCGGTCTACCAGGAAATGGCGACGGCGATGCCGCACGACCTGATCAACGCGAAGCCGGTCATGGCCGCGATTCGCGAGTTCTTCGGGTCGTCGCAGCTGTCGCAGTTCATGGACCAGACGAACCCGCTCTCGGAGATCACGCACAAGCGCCGGCTGTCGGCCCTCGGGCCAGGCGGTCTGTCGCGCGAGCGCGCAGGCTTCGAGGTCCGCGACGTCCACCCGACGCACTACGGACGCATCTGCCCGATTGAGACGCCTGAAGGTCCGAACATCGGCCTCATCTCGTCGCTCTCGTGCTACGCGCGGATCAACGAGTTCGGCTTCATCGAATCACCGTATCGCAAGGTGAAGGACGGCCGGGTCACCGACTACGTGTTCATCACCAACGCGGGCGGCTCGAAGTACAAGACGGGCGACATCGTCGAGGCCGACGAGCTGGTGTCGGACGACGGCCGTCCGCGCAAGAAGGGCGTGGAGTTCGAGCCCTACTCCTTCTACCTGTCCGCGTGGGAAGAGGACCAGTACATCATCGCCCAGGCCAACGCGTCGGTGGACGATCAGGGCCAGCTGGTCAACGAGCGCGTGAACGCGCGCCAGGCCGGCAACTTCATCCTGGCGCCGCGCGAGAACGTCCAGTTCATCGACGTCTCGCCGAAGCAGCTCGTGTCGGTCGCCGCGTCGCTCATCCCGTTCCTCGAGAACGACGACGCGAACCGCGCGCTGATGGGATCGAACATGCAGCGCCAGGCCGTGCCGCTGCTTCGCGCCCGTGCGCCGTTTGTCGGCACGGGCATGGAGTACATCACCGCCCGCGACTCGGGCGCGGTGATCGTCGCGCGCCGCTCGGGCACGATCGACTTCGTCGACAGCCAGCGCATCGTCGTCCGCGTGGAGAGCGAGGTGGAGGACGGCAAGGAAATGGGCGCCGACATCTACCCGATGACGAAGTTCAAGCGGTCGAACCAGAACACCTGCATCACCCAGAAGCCCATCGTCCGCGTCGGGCAGAAGGTGCACAAGGGGCAGGTGCTGGCCGACGGTCCGTGCACGGAGCTCGGCGAGCTGGCGCTCGGACGGAACGTCC
>JBFWPD010000499.1:0-3372 GCA_050250175.1 Vicinamibacterales bacterium | reverse complement strand
CTTGCATAGCCGTTGGTCGTCGCGTGCCGCCGCCGCCTTGCCGACCTTGTTTCTTCGGGGCCCGTCCAGTTTGCCGTCGCGGACGCCGTCGAACTGCTGCAGTTCGACGACGAGCGGTTCGATCTCGTGCTGTTCAGCTATAACGGCATCGACTGCATTCCGGAGCGATCGCGTGAACAGTGCCTTCGATCAATCCGCCGCGTTCTTCGGCCCGGAGGCCGGTTCGTCTTCTCCGCGCACAACCTCCGCTACATCGGCGCCTACTACCAGCTCGTGTGGCACCAGCATCCGCGGAAGATGATGCGCGAGTGGGATCGGCTGCGAAGGATCCGCCGCAACAACGGCGCACTGGAGCCGCTGCTCGAGCGCGAGCAGGTGTCGTTCTGGGACGGCGTGTACTACGAACATCCGAATCTGAAGCACGTCTTCGTCAAGCCGGAGCACCAGGCTCGCGAGCTCCAGCGGGTGGGATTCACCGACATCACGGTCCGGTCTCGGGACACCGGCCGCGTGCTCGACGCGGACGCGATTCGAACGATCAACGAGCCCTGGGTCTACTTCTCCTGTGTGCGGCAGTGACCGGCGATTCACCTGACGTGTATCCGATCGGCCAGAAGATGGAGCGGCTGGTGACGGCGCTCTACCGCGCGCTCCGCGAACGATCTCGCAGGCTCAAGCCGGAGACGAGAGTCGCGGAGGACGTGTTCGCGGACATCCAGAGACGCAAAGGCTGGGGAGGCACCGAATCGGTATCCGGCACCGGGTCCGATTTCGATCAGGTGCGCGCCCTCGTTTCGAAGCTCCCCGGTGTGTTCAGAGATCTTCAGGTCGAGACGGTGCTGGACGTTCCGTGCGGCGACTTCCACTGGATGCGCACGGTGGACCTCTCGGGCATCCGCTACATCGGTGCCGACATCGTCACCGATCTCGTCCGGTCGAATCAGTCCCGGTACGGGACGGGCCGCATCGAGTTCACGCGCCTCGACATCGTCAGGGACCGGGCGCCGTGCGTCGATCTGATCTTCTGTCGCGATTGTCTGGTGCATCTCTCGTTCGAAGAGGTCTTTCGCGCGCTGAAGAACGTCTGTGCGAGCGGGTCGACCTATCTGCTGACGACGACGTTTCCGGCGAGGTCGCGCAACAGCGACATCCAGACGGGGCAGTGGCGGCCGCTCAACTTCGTCGCCCAGCCATTCAGCCTGCCGGAGCCGATCCTCCTGCTCGACGAGAAGTGCACCGAGAACGACGGCGCATATGCCGACAAGTCCCTCGGGCTGTGGCGGGTCGAGGATCTGCGGGATCCGGTGTTCATCGGATCGAGAACAACGCGCCGCGCCTCCTGGACATGAAACCCGGAGCGCTCAGCCGGCGGCTGGTGCGTCGTCTTCAGGGAGAGCTGAGCGACGCACTTCACGTGCGTCTTCGCTGGTGGTCAGCGCCTGTCGTAACGAGACGAAGGCAGAGCTACTCAATCGCGATCCTCGGAGGCACGTCGCCCGTGGACCTGCGGCCGGTTCCAGGCGTGATGAACCCGGTGATCAGCGCGAGAAACGTCACCGACGCGGACGCTATCTACGTGGCCGACCCCTTCATGATCGAAGTGTCCGGACGATGGCACATGTTCTTCGAGGTGCTCGCGCGAGACGAGTCGGGAAGCGCCGTCGGCCAGATCGGCCTTGCGACCAGCGAGGACGCCCGGCACTGGCGGTACGAGCGAATCGTGCTGCGCGAGCCATTTCACCTCTCGTATCCGCACGTGTTCGTCCATCGCGGCGTCCACTACATGATTCCCGAGACACACCAGCGCTCGTCGATAAGGCTCTACAGGGCCGATCCCTTCCCAGCCACCTGGGAGTTCGAGAGAACCCTGGTCGAAGGGCAGGGTCTTGCTGATTCGTGTCCGTTCTTTGCCAGGAACCATTGGTGGATGTTCACGACGGGTGGAACACCGCCGCTCTACTGCGACGCGCTGCGTCTCTTTCATGCAGACGATCTGATGGGTCCGTGGGTCGAGCATCCCCGGAGTCCCGTTCAAGCAGGAAACCGGCACCTGGCGCGGCCCGCCGGACGCGTCGTCGTCGCCGGCGGGCGGATCGTGCGGTTCGCCCAGGCCTGCGAGCCCTTCTACGGGACGTCGGTGAGCGCGATGGAGATCACCGAGTTGACAGAGACCACCTATCGCGAACGTCCGATGGCGGCAGCCCCGATCCTTGCTGGAAGCGGTGCGGGATGGAACGCGGTGGGTATGCATCACGTGGATCCCCACCTTGTCGGTGATGGTCAGTGGCTGGCGTGTGTCGACGGCTGGACGTGGGAGGAGAGGATCGCATGAACGTCCTCTTCATCAGTTCCGGTGATGCCGGCTACGGCGGGGGCCAGGTCCAGATGAACCGGCTCTGGTCCGGCCTGCGGCGGCGTAGCGTGGACACGCGCGTGATGTGCGAGATTCGGACGCGGTCCGAGTCGATTCCGGTGCCTCATCGCCGGGGCGTCGAGCGTCTGCTTGGCCAGGTCACCAGGCGGTACGGCCTGAACGACATTCATTGCATCGGATCGTTCAAGCTCGCGAACCACGACGCGCTGGCGCGCGCGGATGTCTTACACATCCACGGCATTCATGGGAACTTCTTCAGTTATCTAGCCCTGCCGGGAATCACCGCGAAGAAGCCCACCGTCTTCACGCTGCACGACATGTGGCCGCTCACCGGACATTGCCACGCGAGCCTCGAGTGCGATCGCTGGCGGACGGGATGCGGCAGCTGCCCGCATCTCGACACGTATCCTCCGGTTCGCCGCGACGCCACCGGGATCGAGTGGAAGCTGAAGAAGTGGACGTATGAGCGCTCGGCTCTGACGATCATCTCGCCCAGCCGCTGGCTGCGCGACCTGGCGACGGAGAGCATGCTCGCGCGGTTCCCCGTTCATCACATTCCCCACGGCGTGGAGACCGAGGTGTACGAGCCGCTCGACAGGAAGTTCTGTCGCCGGCTTCTTGGCCTTCCCGAAAACAAGCGGGTCCTGCTGTTCGTCGTGGAGCGCCTGGATCGGCCGCTCAAGGGAGCGGACCTTCTGTGGAAGGCGCTCGATGCGCTTCCATCGGCGCTGAAGCGCGAGACCGCTCTCCTGTTCATGGGCAACTCCGACGGACAGTTTCCCAGCACCCTCGGAATGCCCATCGTCGATCTGGGCTACGTCAGGAATCCGAGGCTCAAGACGATTGCATTCTCGGCGGCGGATCTCTTCCGTCACCCGACGCGCGCCGAGGCCTTCGGCCTGGTTCTGGCCGAAAGCCTTTCGTGCGGAACACCGGTCGTGTCCTTCGCCGTGGGCGGCGTGCCCGAGCTCGTCCGGCCGGGTGTCACCGGACTGCTC
>JBFWPD010000498.1:0-3374 GCA_050250175.1 Vicinamibacterales bacterium | reverse complement strand
AATCGAGCCTGTTACGGTGGTTGCGCGTTGCGAGTAGCGGAGTGTCGAAAGACTTTCCGTTGATGCTGTCGAGGGAAACGGCGGCCGATAATCACGAGCCGACTGCTTCGAGCATCGAGCGCTCATCGCTGGTTCGCGCGAGCAGGTATTGCCTCGTGACGAACGATCCGTCAGCGTCGAACCACCCGCAACCGATCAGGAATGCGCATGTTCCGGCACCGCCACTGAGTCCGGTGGTCTCGAGATCGAAGAAGACAAACGGCAGGGCAGGCAGACAAGGATTGAGGAGCGATGCGTTGCCAGAATGCATCGCGATCGTGGAGGCACACTCTCCGATCGTGCCGCGGCCGTAGGGTTCGGCGCCTTCCATGCGCCGTTCGATCACCAGGCATCGGCCATGGTCGAGAGTCTGCCACTCTCCGTCGAGGGCATCGGCAACCGCGGCACTGGAGAAAGACGTCGCCGTCGGCAGACCGGGCGGGCTCGCTCCCATGCCGCCCGTTCCAACGATGCCCCGCAACCGTTCGGCGAGTGTGCTCGGATCCATCGCGATGGCTCAGAACGGCTGTGCCTCGGCCTCCTCCGAAGCGTTCCACTCCCGGGCAGGAGGGAGATGCCGCTCGGTCAGGAGCTCGAGGATTCGCTGAGCCGCCGCCTTCGCGAGCGGTCCCGTGTTGCCCACCGGACCGACGCACGAGGGACACCCGTTCTCACACTCACACTCGGCAATCAGGCGCTGGGCAGACGCAAGCAGCTCGTCGTGCATCCGGAAGAGCGGCTCGCTGAACCCGATTCCGCCTGGATAGTTGTCGTAGACGAACAGCCGCGCGCCGCGATCGTCGCTCCCTTCGGCCGTGCCGCGTCTCGCGTCGAATGGGTCGATCTGCTCGCCGGTATCGATGGACATCCCGATGTCGTGACGATCGCACATCAGGAGAAGCTGAGCCACTTGCCGCATCGCGAATGCCAGCCCCACGATGCCGTCCCGTCGATCGTCGGCCGCGTACGGAAGCGCCAGCAGCACGGACGGCGGAATGGTCAGCCAGTACGCCGTCGTGTGCATCTGCTGTTCCGGCAGATCGAGCTCCCCTGATCCGACGTTCTCGTTCGTGTAGAACTTGATCTTCTTGAACCCTACGACACGGCTGACGACATGCACCTCGCCGTGCGCTCGACCCGGGAGGCGTGGCGCCTCGTCTCCATCGGCTGAGAGCGTATCGAGAATCGTGACTCTCGAATAGGCGATCGCGTCGGTGTAGTAGTCGCAGTCCACGGCCCGCACGAAGGCCTTGCGGCCGTCGAAATCGAGGCGCTCGACCTGGTAGAGCGCGGCTTCCACGATGTAGATGGCCATTGGATGGAGCGTCGACGGACCGCTCGTGAAATCCGTCTCGCCGATGACTCGCGGCTCGCCGGTGACGTCCACGATCACGAAGTTGTCCGAAGAGACGGACCGCAGGCTGACGGCGTCCGCCGGATACGACTCGCTCGTCCACATCCACTGGGCGCTTGCGCTCGATTCAAGGTCAGCAGCATCGCCGCCATCGCCCACCCGATGGACCAGCCCCTGTTCGGCAAGGATGCCAAGCACCGCCTGCACGTCGTGCCGTCCGAACTGCTCCTGTGAACCGAACGGCAGTTCGAACGACGCGCACTTCACATGGTCCACGAGGATGTGGAGGTTGTCGGGATCGATCAACGCACGCTCCGGCGATCGGTCGAAGAAATACGCTGGATGACGCACGATGAACTGATCGAGCGGCGCGCTCGAGGCGACAAGCACAGCCGCCGATCGGCTGCTTCGTCGTCCTGCCCGGCCCGCGCGCTGCCATGTCGAGGCAATCGTGCCCGGATACCCAGCCATCACGCTCACGTCCAGAGCGCCGATGTCGATGCCCAGCTCCAGGGCATTGGTCGACACGACCGCCTGGACGGTGCCCTCTCGAAGACCCTTCTCGATCTCACGCCGCCGTCCGGGAAGATAGCCGCCTCGATAACCTCGAATACGTTCGGGCGCGCCCGGATGCGCCTCGAAGTCGTCCTTCAGATACGTGGTCAGGATCTCCGTGGACAGCCGGCTCTGCGCAAACACGATCAGCTGCAGACGACGGCGGAGAAACTCCGCGGCGATACGTCTCGTTTCAGTGAGACAGGAGCGCCGGATCCCGAGCTGCCGGTTGACGACCGGAGGATTGACGAACAGAAAGAACTTCTCGCCTCGAGGCGCGCCGCTCTCGTCCACCAGCTCGAATGGCGACTCCGTCAGCCGCTCAGCGAGCTCGCGCGGATTGGCAATCGTGGCTGACGAGCACAGGAACACCGGATTCGATCCGTAGTGCCGGCAGATCCGGCGAAGTCGTCTCAGGACATTGCAGAGATGGCTTCCGAACACCCCGCGATATGCGTGAAGCTCGTCGATGACGATGTACCGTAGGTTCTCGAACAGCTTCGCCCAGCGCGGATGGTGCGGCAGTATTCCCGCGTGCACCATGTCGGGATTGCTCAATACCAGGTGCGCACGTCCCCGGATCGCACGCCGCGCGTCCTGAGGCGTGTCGCCGTCGTACGTGAACACGCCGACTGAACCGCCCCCTTCCACGTCGAGCGACTCACACAACGCATGGAGCTCGGCGAGCTGATCCTGCGCGAGCGCCTTCGTGGGAAACAGATAGAGCGCGCGGCTCGACGGGTCCTGGAGAATCGCGTTGAGGATCGGCAGGTTGTAGCAGAGCGTTTTTCCGGACGCCGTCGGCGTGGTCACGACGACGTTCCTGCCGGCGAGGGCGTGAGAAACCGCCTCGGCCTGGTGGCTGTAGAGCTCACGGATACCGCGCGATTCGAGCGCGTGCTTCAGCCGGGGATCGGTTTCATCCGGGAACGGAGCCAGTCGCGCCGCGGCGGGCGGAAGACGGCGCACTGCGGTGACGTGCAGATCAGGGCTGTCCTCAGGGGCTTCACGAAGCCGCCCGGGAGCCAGGCGTTCGAGGACGGCGTCCAGTGCGCCTTCGCGGCTCGAGCGCCGGACCAGGTCGTGGTTCGTCTTAAGTTCGCCACCGGCCATGGGCGGGGCATCGTACCAAGCTCCATGATGGCGATCAAGAGGTGAAAGCGAAGAAACGGTGCGACTAGATCAGGGAGCGAGACTGGCAGCCGTCCACGGTGATGCTCGCGCCGCTCACCCAGCTCGAACGGGGCGACGCGAGAAACGCGACAACCGCTCCCACTTCCTCTGCACTGCCGAAGCGTCCGAACGGCAGTTCCCGCCTGATGAACTCTGCGATGCCCTCGGGATCCTCGCGCTGGCGCTTGTCCCAGGAGCCGCCTGGAAACAGAATCGACCCCGGCGCGACGCTGTTGACCCGGATGTTGTCGCG
>JBFWPD010000497.1:0-3378 GCA_050250175.1 Vicinamibacterales bacterium | reverse complement strand
AGACCAGTTCAGTGTAGGCCGGTAAATCCGCTTGAGCTGGGTCACCAGCCAAGGCTCGTGGCCTTTCAGAATCGAGCGCGCATTGGGTAACAGGAAGGAGCAGAGAGCGGGCGTGACCGTAAGCGCGACCGCCAGTGAAGCAGTGAGGCTGACGATGTAGGCGAAGGCGAGCGGGGTGAGCAAGCGACCCTCCACGCTGCTCAGCGCGAACAGCGGAAGAAAGACCAGAACCACGATCACCGTCGCGAAGACGACCGAGCTTCGGATCTCGCTGCTCGCGCGGTAAATCACCTCCAACGCGGGCAGCCTTTCAGCCTCTGGCTTCTGAGCGTTCTCGCGAAGCCGCCGCATGACGTTCTCGACGTCGATGATGGCGTCGTCAACGAGTTCACCGATCGCGATGGCGAGGCCGCCCAGACTCATGCTGTTGATCGTGAAACCGAACCAATTCATGGTCAGCACGGCTGTCAGAAGCGAGACGGGGATCGCGAGTAGCGTAATCATGGCTGCGCGAACATTCATGAGGAAGAGCACCACCACGATCACGACGAGAATGGCCCCGTCCCACAATGCTTTGGTGAGATTCTCGAGTGATCTCTCGATGAAGTCCGCCTGCCGGAATACCTGCCTGTCGATTTTCATCCCCGGCGGTAGGCCACGTTGAATCTCATCCAAGGTCGCGTCCAGCCGTCGCGTCAGCTCCAGCGTATTCGCTCCCGGCTGTTTCTGAATGCCGAGTACAACCGCAGGTTCGGCGTTGTGCGAGCCCTCGCCGCGTTTCAACGCCGGGCCGATCCGCACCTCGGCAACGTCACGGACGAAGATGGGGCGTCCGTCTCGCGATGTCACGGCGATGCTGCCAATCGATTCCTCCGAAGAAGCCCGTCCAACACCCTGGATCAGATACTCCTGCCCACCCGCAACGCGAAAGCCCGCGGATGCGTTTTGGCTCCCTTGCCGCAAAGCGTTCTCAACATCGTTGAGTGAGACCGAAAACTGGCGCAGTGCCTGGGGTGACACAAGTACTTGATACTGCTTCTGGTCTCCACCTGTCGGCACCACTTGAGCAACTCCTGGCACTGCAAGAATCCGGCGCCGGAGCACAGTGTCTGCCACGGTCCGCAGTTCCATGCCTGAATGGCGATCCGACTCCAGCGTCACGAACAGGATCTCGCCCATGATCGAGGAGATGGGGGCGAGGTACGGCTTGTCGACATTGGAAGGCAGTGCGGCGGAGACGAGCGAGAGTTTCTCGTTCACCGTCTGCCGGGCGCGATGAATCTCCTGTCCCCAGTCGAACTCCACCCAGATGACAGCGACACCCACTGCCGTAGCCGAGCGCACCCGCCGGACACCTGGGGCTCCGTTGATTGCGGATTCAATAGGAAACGTCACCAACGCTTCCATCTCGGTCGGCGCCATGCCTCGCGCCTCCACCAGGACAGTGACAGTCGGCGCTGTCAGGTCTGGTAGCACATCCAGTGGTGTATCGCGGATGGAGTATCCGCCCCAGATCAGCAGGGCCGCCGTCATGAAGAGAACGACGGCGCGATGATGAAGAGACCAGCGAATTAAGGAATCAAGCATCTGGCCTCTCCCTAGTGAACGTGCCCGTGGGCCGGGACCTGGTTGGACATCGCGGCAAGCCGGATCAAATGCGCTCCTCGGGTGACGACCCGCTCGCCGGGGAAGGCCCCTTCGAGCACCTGGACGTACCCACCCTCGCGGATTCCGAGCTTCACGGGCCTGCGAAGAAAGGCCTCACCGGATTCCTGAATGAAGATCACAGGCCTGCCTCCGTCGTCCACAAGGGCCGATTCAGGAACGGCTGGAGCCGCGCCCGACGCTTTGGTGAGTAACCGCACGTGGAGCGCCTGATGAATCGCGATGCTCCGGTCCCGGTTATCCACTTGGTAGATGACGGGAAACGTCCGCGACTGCGGATCGACAACTCGTCCGACGGAGACAAGGCGGCTCAGCGGCCTCGGATGCGCCGAGCCGGGGACCTCCAATTCCGCACCGCTGAGATTCCGCATCTGCGGCAGTTCCGCCTCGGGAACGATGGCGGAAACGTACACCGAATCGGCGTCCACGATCTTGAAGATCGTTTCGCCGGCCTTCACGTTCGCGCTGGGCGCCGCGGTGGTTTCTACCACGATGCCGGAGATCGGAGCGCGCAAGGCGAACAGTCTGGCGCCCTTCGGATTCGATTCGGCTGTGCTGGAGGCCTCGTACTGGGCAATGCGCGTCTCCGCTGCCCTGAGCCGTGCCTCCACGGTTGCCTCCACGGTTCTCGCTTCATCAAGCCTCTTGGCGGGAGCTGCTCCGGACTGGACGAGCCTCTCGGCGCGCTCGCGATCTTTGCGGGCCAACTGGAGCGCAAGCGATGTTTCGTTCTTTGCCAGTTCCAGTGAGGAGAGGTCACTTGGCGCGCTTGTCGGCGGGAGGAGGCTGGCGAGCTCTTGGCCCTGCGATACACGCGCGCCGATGACAGGCAGGTTCTCGGCCACGAGCCGGCCGTCGAACGGGACAGTTACTTCCGCCTCGCCACCGGACCGTGGGAGTACCTCCGCTGGGACCCGTATGCTCGAGCGTAACTGCCGATCTTCGATGATTGCGGTGCCGAAGTCCAAGGTCCACTGCTGTTCTTTCAAGAACGCGATCTTCTCCTCGGTTTCCGCCCCATGCTCGTGGACCGCCGCAGCCTTTGTTGCCGACGATTCGATCTCACCGAGTTCGTGTACATCGCTCAAGCCGTCGCTTGTGAGATGCACGGAGAGCCGGAACGCTCCGGCCGCAGCGGGTTTCACGTCGACGCCAAAGATGCCGGGACGGGACGGGCCGTCCGTGCTGAACGATTCGACCTTGCCGTCTGCCGAAGTGAGACGAATTTCAACCTTCCCCTTGGCAACAGGCTTGAACGTGTCCAGTCGAGTGAAGTGAACGGCGAAGCGGCTTGTCCGGCCGACCACTAGTGGTGGGTACTCCGCGAACAACTCGGTCTTCGTCGTCCAGTTGGTGTAACTTTCCGGATGCGGCTCGGGTTCAGCTGCCTTCTGAGCGACCGGTTCCTGCTTCTGGCATCCCACGGTGAAGATCACCAGCAAAAGAATGAACGACCTTCTCATTTCCCAAGCTCCTCTCCGACAACTCGCTCCAATTCGATCTGCGCTTCCTTCACCGC
Source organism: Vicinamibacterales bacterium (assembly GCA_050250175.1). Taxonomy (GTDB): domain Bacteria; phylum Acidobacteriota; class Vicinamibacteria; order Vicinamibacterales; family CAVVIG01; genus JBFWPD01. The sequence continues at coordinate 194 of JBFWPD010000497.1, read as the reverse complement.
TGCCTGTATGTCGAGCATTCGCAACTGCGCCTGGCGTTGTGAGCGGTATGCATCGAGTAGTTGCAGGATTCCGATCTCCCCTTCCTGATAGGCGACCGTCGCTATCTTGATCAGCTCCGGGCCGCTGTCGGCCAGTTCCTGGCGGTAACGGTCGCGAGCCTGGACGCGAACGTTGAAGGCGCGGACGGTCCCTT
>JBFWPD010000496.1:0-3385 GCA_050250175.1 Vicinamibacterales bacterium | reverse complement strand
CCGCTGAGCAGTCTCCTCCGGCGTGTACCAGCACCGGACGGCAACCTCATCGCACCGACCGGCCAGTCGACCCCAACCGAAATAGTGCGGACCTAGCTCGAACCGGTCAACTGGAAGGCAGCTGCGCTCGAAACCGTGATTTGCGTAGCAGATGCCCGCTCGCTGATCGACGCGCCGAGACTGGCCGAGGATGGGCTCTGGCAGTCGCAATTGGCCGCGGCCGACATCGTTGCCTTGAGCAAGACGGATCTTGTGAGCGAAACCGAGCGCGAGTACGTCAAGGTCGCGATCCGCCCCTACAAGGCGGTTCATCTGATCCACGATATGGTCGACGGCGACCTCTCGCCTGAGCTCCTCTTCGCGACCGAGAGCGATCGATCGCCGCCAGCGGTCAGGAGACCTCATGACGACTCGCTCCATTCCTTCGAGACCATACCGTGGACTTCACGCGTGCCACTGGACATGGCAAGATTTCAGGCCGTTATCGGCCAGTACGCCAGCGTGCTGGTTCGCGCCAAGGGCTTCGTGACATTCGCCGGACGGCCCAATGACCCGATGCTGTTTCAGCTCGTCGGAACTCGTGCAACGATCGGCCGGGCGCCGGTGGGCCCATCGAAAGGAAGTGCTGCGGAACTTGTGTTTATCGCCAAGCGCGGCACGATGGATGCCGCTGGCCTTTCCTCCAGCCTCGCCCAATGCTGCGTCGCCGGAAAATGTTAGCCTTTCCTCAGAGCACCAGACGCGGTCCCACAGATAACGGACGTCAGCACAGGCCCTCTCGGCGTCTCCGTTCAAGTCTCGTGCGACGTCTCCTTGTGGGACGCTCTGTCAATGCACGCAGGACCTTCGGGACTCGAGTATACCATGGCCCGGGCCATATCGGCTTGATCAGCTCTTGCTCGAGCCGTCCTTGTTACGTTTCTCAGTGCGCTCGGCATTGTGCTGCACGAACATGGCGTCTGCCGCTGCGCGCTGCTTGGCTGCGTTGCTCTCGTTGTTCCGGCGCAGCCATTCGAGCGAGGCGAGACGATTGACGTTCGACGTGTTGAAATGAGGTTTCACATAGCGGGTGAAGAGCTCGTAGGATTTCTTCGTGCCTTCCCAATCCGCCCAGTCCGCGGCGTACTGGCAGAAGCAGCCGAAGGGGCCTTGCTTGGCCTGCAGCCGCTCTATGACCGCGATAACGTCGTCAGGCGTGCCGATGACGCCCAGGTTCTTGCCGACGTACCAGTCGATCGGATCCTCACCGGCGGGCACATTGTATCGTGTCGCGTCCTGGGCCCGCTGATAATCGAGCCAGCGCGTAAAGGCGAACTGCACGTCTTCGCGCGCCTTCTGCCGTGTCTCTGCGATATACCAGGGCACGACAAGGCGGAGATTGGTCGCGTCCATCGTGCGCCCGTGCTCAGCGGCGATTTCCTGGGCGACCTTCCAGTTGGTGTCGAGCGCGTCGAAGCCGAGGCCGAGCGCCGCCATACACAGCATCGAGAGGTCGTACTTGCCCGCGAGCCGCCCGCCGGAGGGTGTCACAACGCTCGCGACCGCAACTTCCGGATACGGCTTCGTATAGGGCAGGAGCTGGACGTGGGCATCGGTGAAATCATACCATTCCGTCTTCTCGGTCACCCACTCTCCCGACATGAGCCGCAGGATGACATCCAACCCCTGGGCCATGCGATCCCGCTTCTTGAGAGAATCGATACCCATCATCAAGGTGTCGCCCTCGAGCAGGCCGGGGCCGGCACCGAACATGACCCGCCCTCTGGTCTGATGGTCGAGCTGAATGACCCTGTTCGCGACCATTAAAGGGTTGTGGTAAGGCAGCGAGACGACGCCGAGGCCAAATTTCAGGTGCTTGGTGCGTTCCGCTGCTGCCGCGATGAACAGCTCCGGCGATGAGATCAACTCGAAGCCGCCCGAATGATGCTCTCCGATCCAGGCCTCCGCGAAGCCGAGCTTGTCGATCCACTCCATCAACTCGAAATCGCGATGGATGAGATATGTGGGATCCTCATCGACGGGGTGATGGGGCCCGAGGAAGATCCCGTAGCGGAGATTGGCACTGCTCATCGAATACGCATTCCTTGTCTCCGGGGACGATGACGTATCATGGCCTCTCTGCGCTACGTGCGTCAAAGACGATGCGAGCCTGCCATCAACGGCTGCGGTCGGCGCCTCTACCCGGATCGATCCTCGAGGGCAGGCCTGGAAACAGTGCGCTCGCCAATCATCAGCATGGAGGAGCCCCGATGGGAAGCACGAAGGAGAAGGCAGAGCTGTGCCGTGCGCCTCGGTTCCTGATGCCAAGCTGAGCGAATACGATCGCCGTGGCCCCCGACGCGCGCCGGACATTCTCGTCGGCCCTTGGTACCGCTGATGCGAACATTTGCAGACGCACCATATTGGCCCACTCCGCGTTCGATCTCATCGGCAGCTCCTGAAGGCATCGCGTCGCTGTCCGGCGCACCAGCCTACCTGCGGGCTGACGTTCTCAGCAGCCGCCGACCTCCGACCTTGGTCGGCTGGTCCAGCGCGTATGAGAGCCCGTCACGAATCCGTGAGGCTTTTCACATTCGACCAGCCGATCTTCGAGTCAAAATGCCGACGGCATATACGACTGCGATTATGGCGAGGCCGAAGAGGTCGCTATAGAGGCCAGGCTTGAGGAGACCCGCAGCGCCCGCCAGCAACAGCAGTCGCAGCGGCCAATTGAGCCGACCTACGCCATAGAGCCATCCCTCCGTTGAAGACGCCAGCAACCAGACGGCGGCGACTGCCGTGACGACATCGTGCAGGATGGCGATGGGCTCGCCGATCAGGATCAGCGTGGGGCTGAGGACGAAGAGGAACGGCACGACGAAGTTGATCAAACCGAGCCGCATCGCCGACATGCCGGTTTGCCAGGAGTTCGCGCGTGCGATCGAAGCCGCCGCGATCGCTGCCAGGGCGACCGGCGGCGTGATGAAGCTAATCAGGCCCCAGTAGAGGATGAACATGTGGCTGGCGATGTGATTGAGGCCGCCGTTGACGAGCGCCGGGGCGAGCGTCACCGCCAGGAAGATGTAGCAGGCGCTCGACGTCATTCCCATGCCGAGCAGGAAGCTGGTGAAGGCTCCGATGATCAGCAGCAGGTAGACGTTGCCGTTCGCGAACTGCAGGAGCTCGCGCGCGAAGGCGCCTCCGACGCCGGTGTAGGACAGCGAGCCGACGATGAAGCCGACGCCCGCCAGAATGGCAACGATGTTGATGATGTTACGCGTGGTGTCGATCGTCAGGTCGCGAAAACCAGCGAGACCAAAACGCTTGCGGCCGAATATCATCGTGGTGGCTAGCAGAACGACCGTCGCGATATAGGGCGCGAGCGCCTCCCGCTTCATGACGAGCA
>JBFWPD010000495.1:0-3412 GCA_050250175.1 Vicinamibacterales bacterium | reverse complement strand
AGAAGTTCTGACCGGGCCTCGTGGCGGAGCTGAACATGTCGCCGACGCCAACTGACGATCCCAGGACCTCGGTCTCCGACCGATCCTGCTGCCAGACCAGATAGAACGTGCTGCCTGGCCGCCACTCCCAGCGCAGCACGACATTGCTGCGGAACGACAGCGTGTTGAAATCGGTGGTGTTGAGCGTGAACGACTGCGCGCCCGCGTTCACCGAGCGGCGGCCGTCGGCCAGCGTCGTGATGGACGTGCCCGGCGCATGGCCGTAGGTGAGACGCTCCTGTTCACCGGGCAGCAGCAGCTCGCCGAAGTCGTAATAGCGCCCGGACGCGGCGAAGGGCTCCGCGTACACGTCGAGCGTGAGATCCGGCTTGAAGGTGAAGCTTGCGCGCATCGCGGTGGCGAGGGTGGTCCGATCGACGAAGGCGAACACGTAGCGGTTGCCGTACGTCTCCGGCCGTCCGCCCCCCACGGTCCCGACGTACTGCTGCGTCTCGATCTGCGTCTCGTAGTACGGCTCTGCGGAAAGCTGCCATCTCGGCGCGGGTCGCGTGGACAGCGTCACGCTGTACCGCTCGCGATTCCCCCCGGCTTCGTCGGTGGTGATGATCGCCTCGCCGGACCACCGGGTGTTCGACGTCGTCTGGTTGCCGATATTCAACTGGGTCGTCCAGCCAGCGGGCCCTCGCATGAGTGGGCCGCCGCGAGTCAGAGACACTTCCTCGGTCGAGAGATCGCGCGCAACGGAGATCGTCGACGTCCAGAAGTTGGCCCAGGTGACCGTGACGTTGGGGCGCAGCGATCCGGTCTGGCGCTTCAGTCTCGTCGTCGAGTCGTTCGACTGGTTGAACGCGATGGTGTAGTTGCGCAGGATGCGGTTCGGTCTCGTCTCCCTGTACTTGATGTTCGAGTCGAGTCTGAGACCGTCGGCTCCGTTCAGGCTCGCGAAGTCGTTGGTCTCGAAGTTCACCGAATCGAGCTTGGTGCTTGCGCCGAAGAGCCAGTGCTCTCCGGACACGCGATCGAAAGCCGCCTGGAACGCCCAGTCGCTGAGCGACGTCAGCGTGGGATCCAGCCGGTTGTACGGACGGTCGGGACGCTGCGCGAAGTGAGCGCTCGAGAGCTGCACGCGCTCGATGGCCGCTGCCTCGCCATTGATGTGTGAGCCGCCCACTGCGCCGCGGAACTGGTACTCGCCGTCCTTGAACCGCAGCAACGTGTCGCCCGCGACAGCCAGCGCATTGCGCGTGAGCAGGCTCGCGAGCGGATCCCCGGCGGAGAGGTCGCGGTGCATGCTGTTGACGAAGAAACCGTAGCTCGAGCCGAGCGCTCCGAACTCCTGTCGGACGCGTCCGACGGCGTAGACCGTGGTCGGCGCCACGTTCACGCGCGTGATGTCAGGCACCCCGATGTTGGACAGGCGCGCTGTTTCCGATCCCGTCACGGCAGACAGGGCTGCGACGGACGTACGCGACGGCAGACGGCCCGTGAGCTTGGCGGCCGCGACGATCGTGCTGTCGGCCGGATAGTCGACGAAGTCTGCCGACGCCGGGCCTCTCGGCCGGGCACCAATCCGCCGTGAGTAATAGAAGTTGGGATGGCTGATGCTGAAAAGCGACGCGTTCTCGGTGAAGAATGGCCGCCGCTCTGGGAACCGCGTCTCGAAGGCGGTCAGATTGACTTCGGCCGCATCGGCTTCGACCTGACCGAAGTCTGGATTGAAGGTTGCCTCGAGCGTCAGATTGGGACCAAGGCCGAGCTTCATGTCGAGCCCCGCGCGGCTGGTCATGCTGCTTCCGTCGTCGAACGGATTGCCTGCGGCGCGATTGCCATTGAAGGTCGATGCGCCAGCCACGTAAGGGAGCAGCTCGATCCGACGGCTTGGACGGATACCCGCGATACCGTCAAGATTTCCGAAGCGGGAAATGAAGACGCGCTCGGTCCGCGGCACGAGCACCCAGTAGTCCTGCTCCTCGAGAGTCGGGCGGAAGCGCCGGACGTTGACGCCCCACGTCAGTTCGTTCTCCCGGCTGAAGCGGAGCTGCGAGAAGGGAATCCAGAGCTCCGCGGTCCAGCTGTCGGCGCCAATACTGGTGCGTGCCTCCCAGACCGGGGCATAGCCGACGTCGCCGTTCTCCTCTTCGTCGGCAGAGAGGAACTGGTCGAGACGAACACCGGCGGCCGTCACGCCGAACATCGCGGCACTGCGGCGATCGAGGAAGGTGTCCAGCCAGACCTGGATGTTCTCCGCCTGGTCGCTGTCGTCACGTCGTCCGAGTGGCGCCTGGACCTCGGGGGAGTTCCGCGTGTACATGCGCGCGCCGATGTAGAGGGCGCTCGAGTCGTACACGAAGCGGACCTCCATCTCGTCGGTGGGCGCTGCGCCTTCCACAGGCTCCTTCTGCGTGAAGTCCGCGATGGCAGGCACGGTCAGCCAGACTTCCTCGTCGAGGCGTCCGTCGAGCCGGATGCTTCCGTCGTCGATGTTGGCGGCCCGGACCGATTTGCGCGTGGGCTGAGCCTGGACGGAACCGGGTGTCACGACAAACAGGCAGGCGGCCGCCGCGACGTATGCGTGAATCTTCGACATGCCTCGCATGGCTCCCAGGAAAGGGCGGAAAGGGGATTTCTGCAAAAAAGCGACGAATGATAGCAGCCGGAGAGGACGCCCGCAACAACAGGGGATGGCGTCAGGGGTTCGGATGGGCGGAAGACGCGGAGTCCTCGTGCTCCGGCTCGTGGACGGTGAGCACAGGACACGGAGCAGTGCGCATCACCTGCTCGGCGACGCTGCCCGTCAACAGCTTGGACAGGGTTCCTCGGCCATGCGTGCCGATGACGATCATGTCGCTCCCGTGTTCCCTCGCATAGGCGACGAGTCCCGCCGCGGCGCTGTCGGCATTGCAGACCGAACACTGCGCTTTGAGGTCGCGGCGGTCCGCGTCGCTCACGAACGCATCGAGTTGCTTCTGTGCGGCATCCTCGACGTTCTGCATGACGACGTCCACTTCCGATATGCCGAACTCTCCCGCGGCCGTGCGCATGAACACGTTCTCGACGATGTGGACGACATGGAGCGTGGCGCCGAACTGCCGCGCCAGCGTTCTGCCGTACTCCATCGCGGTATGAGAGGGTTCGCTGAAATCGGTCGCGACAAGCACGTTCTCGAGCTTGATCATGGGCACCCCCGTGCCGCGGTGATTTGAGCACATCTTGACGTGCGACACGAATCTCTCGGCAGGGGCCCGGTCCGGTGTCCTGTGGAAGTGGCACGCCCGTTGCTCCTGACCGCACGACCGATGGAGGTGACCGGATTGACGGAGGAGCTGATGGTGGCGGACTGGTTATCGATAGTACGAGGCGAGTTCATGGAGGTCCCCGGGCTGCGACTGACTCGCGGCGAGTTCCAGAGGAT